>VXPN01000121.1 GCA_009839535.1 Boseongicola sp. SB0662_bin_57
GCGCCCGCCATGTTCACGAGGAACATGAACATCAGCACCGTGCCCATGTCGGCCTGGAACTGAAGCGGTGCCGCGACCCATGTCGCAACGCCTGCGGCGAGGGTGAGGCCGGTCAGCATGACTCCGGCGCCGGCCGTCCGCAGTGCATGCTCGTAGGCCTCTGCGAAGGGGATGCCGTCGCGCAGGTGGTTGCGTATCCGCCCGAAGATGTAAATTCCGTAGTCGACGCCGACTCCAACGCCAAGCGCCACTACGGGCAGGGTGGAAACCTTGAGCCCGATCCCGATCAGGGCCATGAGCGCATAGGCGAGCACCGACACGGCGGCGAGCGGCAGGATGATGCAGAGAACGGAACGAAGCGAACGGAAGGCAAGCAGAACCAGCAGGATGACGGCAGCATAGACATATCCGACAATCGGGAATTGCGCCGCATCCACCTCCTCGTTGGTTGCGGCCATCACGCCGACATTGCTGGCGGCAAGCCTGAAGGAGATCGGTCCGCCCGCCTTTGAGGCATCGAAGGACTTCACCGCGTCCACGATCCGCTGGATCGTCTCTGCCCTGTGGTCCGCGGTGTATATGTGTACCGGCATGACGCTGCAGTCGGAATTGAGGAGGCCGCTGGAAGTCGGGACGGGGGAGACCGACTGAACCAGGCTGTAGCGGTTGCGCGGCAGGGTCTGCCACTTGAGATTGCCCTCGTTCCAGGCCGCGTTCAGCCGTCGTGCGGCGCCTGCGAGCCCGGCAACCGACACGACGCCCTCGACGTTGCTCATGGTCCATTCGAAGTCGTCAAGCGTTCGCATCGTCTCGAAATCTATGCAGCCTTCGGCTGCCGTCTCGGCGATGACGGTAAGCACGTCCACGCCAATGTCGAACCGCTCGCCGATCGCGTCCGCGTCCCTGTTGTAGACGGAATCAGGCCGGAGTTCGGGCACGCCCCGCTGTTCATCGCCGATCCGCACGTCGACCGCGTAGGTGGCGCCGAGCAGGACAAGTCCCGCCCATGCACAGATGATGGCTGCTGCGGGCTTCCGGTGAGCAGCTCGCGCAAGGACCGAACGAATCGCCTGTGGCAGCGCTCTCGGAGGACGCGGAGGCTTCCTGGCAAAGGACAGGAGGATGGGCAGCAGCCCGAGATTGGTCAGCACAATGGTCGCCACGCCAAGCCCTGCCGCGACCGCCACTTCCTGGATTGCCTGCACCTGGATGAGCGCGATCGTCCCGAATCCCGCCGCGTCAGAGGCGAGCGCCGCGATGCCCGGACGAAGAAGGCGCCGGAAACCGGCCTTCGCGGCGTCGAGCGGTGCGATGCCGACGGTCGAAGCTTCGTGGGTGGCGCCGACCACCTGGACGCCATGGCTTACGCCGATGGCGAATATCAGGAAGGGCACAAGGATCGACAGCGGGTCGATCCCGTATCCAAGCAGGCTGAGCAGCCCAAGCTGCCAGACCACGGCAAGCAGCGAGCAGCCGAGCAGCGCGACGGTTGCCCCAGCCGACCTCGTGTACGCAAGGACCAGAAGAGCCGCGACCAGGAACGCGATCGCGAAGAATGCCGCCACCGTTCCTGCACCGTCCGCGATGTCGCCAACCGCCTTGGCGAAACCGATGATGTGCACGTCGAGCGTGCCGTCGGCAGCTTCCAGCGTCCGTTCCCGAATCCGCTCGAGTTCGTGGGCGACCTCCACGTAGTCAAGTCGCTCGCCGGTGTCGGGATGGAACTCCTGGAGTCTCGCGGCAACGATGGCGCCGCTGAGGTCGTTGGCGACCAGACGCCCGACCAGACCTGCCTTGACGATGTTCTCGCGCAGGCGCTGGAGGCCGGCCTCGTCCGGAACGAAGTCGGACGGCAGGACATTGCCGCCGGCGATGCCGTCTTCGACAACCTCCACGAACCTCACGTTCGGCGTCAGGATCGAGAATACCTGCGTCCGATCAACACCGGGAAGGAAGAACACGGCATCCGTCGCGCTGTGCAGCGCATCCAGATAC
This sequence comes from Boseongicola sp. SB0662_bin_57, assembly GCA_009839535.1. Lineage (GTDB taxonomy): Bacteria > Pseudomonadota > Alphaproteobacteria > Rhodobacterales > Rhodobacteraceae > JAJEFO01. The sequence goes on from VXPN01000121.1 coordinate 1,996, forward strand.
TCGGGCGTGAACATTTCGCCGTCGCGCGCAATGAGCGCAAGCACGATGCGGTCCGCACCTCCGAACTCCTCTCGGTGATCGAGGAACGTCTTCATGTAGGGATGCTGAAGAGGCGCCAGCTTGGTGAAGCCTGCATCGATGCGTAACTGGAACGCAGACAAGGCCATGGCAATTGACAACGCCGCAAATGCGGCGAGCGTCACGCGCCGTCGTGCAAACAGTGCCCGCTCAAGCCACCCTGTCATCATGCCTGAATTCCGCACCTTGCGTCAGAGCTGGCGGGAAGGGGGCCAATTGATGACTTGAGCACGAACATGACCGAACTACCCGTCCGCCGGCAAGCGCCGGACCCCGAATTCACCGATCAGCAGCAGTCCCCCGTCAGAAAGCGGCAGTGCTCCCGATACTCCGGCCCGGTCCGGCAGGCTCTGAAGCGAAACGGATCGCCCTCCATCGCGGCTTTCCAGCAGCACGCCGTCCAGCCCGGTGACGATGATCCGCTCCGATCCCGTCCTCTGAATGCTCGTCAGCGTGGCCGTGGTGCCGGTCGGAATGCGCGTCCAGTTCGATCCGCCGTCGTCGGATCTGAACATGTGGCCCCGGAGGCCGGCAAGGATCACCGTGTCGGCATCGAGTGCAACAGCGCCGAACCAGGAACCGAAGTAGGGCGGTTCGAGAGTCATCCAGCTTGCCCCTCCGTCCTCCGACCGGCGGGCAACGCCAGCCTCTGCGCCGACATATAGAACGTTCTCTGCCGACGTGATCGCGTTCATGTGATAGTCGTTTTCGCCGGCCGCGCCGAAAGTCCAGTTCTCGCCTCCATCCTCGGTCGAAAGCAGGTAGCCGTAGGCGCCTATGGCCAGCCCCCTCGTCGCATCGAAGAACAGGACATCGAGGAGGGGGCGTTCTTCCTCAGGAGCATGGTGAACACGTTGCCATGTGTCGCCACCATCGACCGTGCGAAGGATGGTCGCGTCGTGCCCGACCGCCCAGCCGAGCCTTGCGTCCTGCATGTGGATCGCCGTCAGCAATGCCCGGACCGGCGACGAGGCCAGTCGCCAGCTTTCGGCCTCGTCGTCGGAGACGAGGATGTGGCCGCGGCTTCCTACGACGATCAGCCGGTCACCTGCACGCGCACCGTCAAGAAGCAGCGCTCGTGCCGCATGCGGGACGCTCACGGAAGATGAATCCGGACTCTCTGCCGCTCCCGAACCGCAGAAAGCGAACATTGCGGCGACGAGACACGTGACGAAGCGACCGTGGGTCAAGGCGACAGCGCCCGACGTCGCGGTGAATCTATCGACGGCCTTCGCGCCTCAGCGCCGACACTGTGAAGTCCCTCGACCTGATCCTGGCATCCAGGGTGCACATCGGGAATTCGTTGTCGAGGCCGAGGGCCAGGTATCGCCTCGCCTGCAGATCGTGGTGCACCTCGAGCGTGGGCCAGACCATCGGGTTCTCGTAGTAGTTGATCACGTGCCCTTCCGAGACCCGCCACAGGCGGTCACGCGTGTCGTAGATGTCCGCCACCAGAATCTGCCAGGAATCCTCGTCAATGTAGAAGGTGCGCCGCTTGTAGATATGGCGGGCACCCTTGGCCAGCGTTGCTTCGACCACCCAGACGCGATGCAGTTCATAGCGGAGGTGATCGGGATTGACATGCCGGGGGGTCAGGATGTCCGAAAAGGAGAGCTCGTCGCTGTGCAGCTGGTACGAGTTGTACGGCACGTACAGTTCGCGCTTGCCGACCAGTTTCCAGTCGTAGCGGTCGATCGCCCCGTTGAACATGTCGAACTGGTCGGCGGTGCGCAGCCCGTCGGTCGTGGTCCCGGGGTTGTCGTAGGCAACGTTGGGCGCGCGCCGGACGCGCCGCTGTCCTGGATTGTAGGTCCATGCCCGGCGGGGTTCCCGCACCTGGTTCATGGTCTCGTGAACAAGGAGAATGTCGCCTGCAAGCCGCGTCGGCGCGAGAACCTTCTGCTTGAAGTACATCATCGTGTTGTCGAGCGCCGCTTCGGTCATTCCCGGAAGCGAGTAGCGCAGTTCGGCCTCGACTTCGAACTGGACGACCGTGTAGTCGCCGCCAGCCGTGACGGCCGCCTGTCCCATCATGCAGCTCACCGTCTCGCCACGATAGCGCAACAGGTGGTTCCAGATCGCTTCAAGTCCGTTCGAGGGAATCGGGAAGGGGATGCCGATCACGGCCCCGCCGACACCGTTGCCGTTGTCCTCGAGGTGCGCAGTTGCCGCCGCCCGTCTCGTCGCGTCGTAGATGCGTTGCGGGACGGAGGCGCTGCGACGCGTCGGATAGACCTTCATGTGGAAGCTCGGATAGAGCTCGAGCATCCGCTGGTGGCCCACCGAGAGGCGACTTCGGTGAGCATCGACGTTCGAGCCGTCAATCACGAAGAGCGGCCGGTCGCCAGCGAACGGGTCGCGATGGTGCTCGCCGCGCCTGTAACCCCTCGGTGGCCTCGTGATGCCGCCGTTCCAGG
>VXPN01000423.1 GCA_009839535.1 Boseongicola sp. SB0662_bin_57
GGGTCCTGTCCGCAAGCCCGATGCTTTCTTCGACCCTCTCGGTGGTCAACAGATCGGGCACGTCCTTCATCGCCACGTGACTCGTGACCCGGCCGTTCCACATGCCGTTGGCCACGTTGAACTCGCTTGCCGGTGTCTTGAGATCGAAGAACGAACGGGCAAAGCCAAGCTCGTCGGCAAATTCGTTGCCGCCCAGGTGCATCGATTCCTTGTTGAAGGGCATGAACACGATGCCGTCGACCCGTCCTGCCTGCGAAAGCTCGAACGCCCGGCGCAGGCCCTCGATCGAGGATTGTCCGCCGGCAGCCGAGACCTGGGCCACCGGAACATCCCCGATGCCGTCTATCGGCAGGTCCAGGTGCAGAACCTGGCCGTCGACCGGTTCAATCTCGGCGTCAAGCGCCGCGTGCCTCACATCGATCATGGATCCCATCTGGTCCTCGCCCCGCGCAAACACTTCAGGCGCGCCGATGACCACGAGATTCGCGCAATTGCGCACCTCGTCATCGCTCAAGAGCCTGTGCAGGAGTTCCGGGCCGATGCCCCCGGGGTCGCCCTGGACAAGGGCAATGGTCTTGAGGGTCACGTCGCACTCTCCGTCATCAGGTTCCCTTGCGCAGCGGCGATGTTGGCGATCGCGGCTTCCAGGTGCCGCCGCATTTGCGTGGCGCAAGCTGGTCCGTCGCGGGCTTGCAGCGCGGTCAGGATGTCCGTGTGCTGGCCCAGCGTGCGGTCACGCGCCATCCGATTCTTGGACGAGATGAAGCGTGCCCGCCAAAGGCGTGCATTGTACGTCCTGTGGGACTCCAGCAGCGGCGCGTTTCGCGCTGCGCGGACAATGGTCTTGTGAAAGTCCATGTCCCAGCCAAAGAACTGCAGCGGCTCCGCGCCTTCGTCGGCCAAGCGCATGCGTTCCTCCAGGTCGGCAGCTTCGGCGATCTCCGCGTCGGTGGCGTTCTTGCAGGCCAGTTCCCCCGCCAGCGCCTCAAGCGCACCGAGGACTGCCAGGTTCTGAGCAATCTCCTCAAGCGAGGGATCGGCCACGCGAGGGCGGCGCGTCGGTCCATAGACAACCAGCCCTTCGTTCTCGAGGATGCGAAGCGCCTCTTTCAATGGGGTCCGGCTTATGTTGAGCGCATCCGCAAGTTCGCGCTCCCGCACGGCAACGCCCGGCGGCAATTTGCCGAGCAGAATGAACTCCCGCAACGTGTCGGCGGCACGTTCAGCCAGGGACTTTCGAGGACCGATGCCTCCGATTTCCCGCAATTCCTCTGCCCAGGCGGTGCCTCCCACGTCAGAGTCCCCACCTGAGCGCGACAGGATCAAGGGGCCGCAGCAGCTCGAAGAGCTGGTCGCGCGCCCAGTCCGGCAAGGCCGGGACCGGATGGCGGCAGAAGGCGGACTTGATGACGCCTCCGGCCTTCATCGTCTCCTTGGCGGCACGGAACCCGCACTGGCGGTTTTCGTGGTTGATGGCCGGCAGAACTCGCGCGTATGCCGCCAACGCCTTGTCGCGGTTCCCGGCCAGATGGTGGCGCACGACGGGCTTGACCTGATCGGGCATCGTGGCCGACGTCATCGTGCCCGTTGCCCCGGCGTCGAGGTCAGCCATCAGCGTGATTCCCTCTTCGCCATCAAAAGGCCCGTCGATGTGATCGCGCACCTCGGCCAGCAAGGCGCGCAGCTTTGCCGCGGTGCCAACGCTTTCAATCTTGAGGAGCTTCAGCATCTCGATCTCGCGCGCCATTCTTGCCAGCAGAGGCACCGTCAGCTCGACCCCGGACAGGGGCGCGTCTTGCAGCATGATCGGAATGCCGACTTCGCCGACCCGCGCGAACTGCTCAAATGTCTGGTCCGCGGCGCCCTTCAAGGTGGCGCCATGGTACGGCGCCATCATCATCACGATATCGGCGCCCATCTCCTTGGCCTGGCGCGCGCGCGCCACCGCGATGTCAGTGGCAAAGTGGCTGATCGTGACAATCACCGGGACGCGACCTGCCACGTGATCCAGGGACATCCTGGTCAGCTCATGGCGCTCCTGGTCGCCGAGCAGGAACTGCTCGGAATAGTTGGCCAGGATGCAGACGCCGTCGGAACCCTGGTCGATCATGCAGTCAAGCACGCGGGCGGAACCCTCGATGTCAAGCGTGCCATCGTCGCGAAAGGCAGTCGGCGCAACAGGCCAGATGCCGGAATAGGGCTTCATGGCGCAATGTAGCTGGTCTTGACGGCGGTATAGAATTCGCGGGCGTACGATCCTTGCTCGCGCGGCCCGTAGCTCGATCCCTTCCGCCCGCCAAAGGGCACGTGATAGTCAACGCCCGCCGTTGGCAAGTTGACCATCACCATGCCCGACTGGGCATGACGGCGATAGTGGCTCGCGTGTTTCAGGGAAGTGGTGCAGATGCCTGAAGACAGCCCGAACTCGGTGTCGTTGGCCATTGCAAGCGCCTCGTCATAATCCGCCACCTTGATCACGCTGGCGCAGGGGCCAAAGATCTCTTCACGGCTGCTGCGCATCTCGTTGGTCGCGTTCGCGAACACTGCGGGACGCTGGAAGAAGCCCGGGCCATCGGCGCGCTCCCCGCCGACGACATCGCAGCCCTCTTCCTTGGCCAGGGCCACGTAGCTGAGGTTCTGATCGAGCTGAGACTGGTCGACCACCGGGCCGATCTGGGTTTCCGGATCAAGCGCGTCGCCCACTTTCAGCCCTGCGGCGGCGGCAGTCAGCTTCTCGACAAAGGCGTCGTGAATGCCGGCGGTCACGATGAGCCGGGACGAGGCGGTGCAGCGCTGGCCGGTGGAGAAGAACGCCCCGTTGGCCGAGACGCTCACCGCGACGTCCAGATCGGCGTCATCCAGCACCACCATCGGGTTCTTGCCGCCCATCTCCATCTGCACCTTCTTGCCGCTGGCGGCGCATCCAACGGCAATGCCGCGGCCCACTTGCACGGACCCGGTGAAGCTGACGGCGTCGATGCCTGGGTGTTCCACCATGCGCGCACCCACTGTCGAGCCGCGGCCCATCACCAGGTTGAACACGCCGTCGGGGCAGCCCGCCTCCTCCAGCGATTTCGCGATCTCCCAGGCGCAGCCTGGAGTCAGGTCCGCGGGCTTGAGAATCACGGTGTTGCCATAGGCCAGGGCGGGCGCGATTTTCCAGGCCGGGATCGCTATGGGAAAGTTCCAGGGCGTAATGAGGCCGATGACGCCCATGGGCTCACGCTCGATCATGACCTCGACACCCGGACGGACCGAGGCAATGGCCTCGCCGCCCAGTCGAAGCGCTTCTCCGGCAAAGTACTTGAAGATCTGCGCCGCACGGGTGGCCTCGCCGATGCCTTCGGCCAGGGTCTTGCCCTCTTCACGGCTCAAGAGTCGCCCCAAGTCCTCGCGCCGCGCCATCAGATCCGCGCCGACCTTGTCAAGCAAGTCATGGCGCACCTGAGGCGATGCGAAAGCCCAGCCCGGCAGCGCGGCCCGGGCCGCTTCGACAGCGGCATCGACCGACGCAGCATCGCCGCGGGTGTATTCACCGATCACGTCCTCGGTGTTCGATGGATTCACGTTTTGTGCAGCCTTGCCGCCTCCAACCCAGGCGCCGCCGATCAGGTTCTCAAGAACGTCCATGCCTACTCCATGATCTCAAAGTTGTGGATGTGTTCGTCAGTGATCTCGATGCCGAGACCGGGCAGATCATCATCCAGTTGCAAAGAGCCGTCAACGGCATCCGGGTCGCCCTTGAATATGTAATAGAAGAGCTCATTGCCGACCTCCACATCGAAGACCGGGAAGTACTCGCTGATCGGGCAGTTCGCGTTGGCCATTGTCAGGTGGTAATTGTGCATCTGGCCGGCATGCGGGATCACCGGGACCTGGAACGCCTCGGCAACCGCATTGATCTTCTGTGCAGCCGTAATGCCGCCAACCCGGTTGGTATCGTATTGCAGAACGCTGACCGCGCCCCTGCGAAGGAGATCCGCGCAGCCGATCAGGCCGAATTCATGCTCGCCGCCCGAGATCGGGATCGGGCCCTGGTTCAACTCCGCATATCCGTTGACGTCTTCCGCTATCACCGGTTCTTCCAGCCAGCGCGGCTCGTATCTCTCCAGCTTGGGCAGCATTCGGCGCGTGTAGTCGAGGTTCCAGCCCATATAGGCTTCGAGCATCAAGTCGCGGTCGTAGCCGATGACCTCGCGCACCGCCTCAACCCGCATGAGGTTTTCGCGCATGCCCGCCATGCCGTCCCTGGGGCCATAGCCAAATCGGGACTTGAACGCCTGGTAGCCATTCTTCATCGCCGCTTCGGCCTCGGCCTGCATCGATTCGATCGGGCCGGCATAGAGCTTGGAGTAATAGACCGGGATCTTCTCCTTTGTGCGCCCGCCGAGGAGCTTGAAGACAGGTTTGCCCGCGAGCTTGCCCATCAGATCCCAGATCGCGATGTCGATGGCGCTGATAGCGGTCATCCCGATGCCCTTGCGCCCCCA
>VXPN01000510.1 GCA_009839535.1 Boseongicola sp. SB0662_bin_57
TCACATGGCAACCGGATTCAAACGGAATTCCCTACAAATCTGGGCCGCACCCCGGTGTTCCTCGATATGGCACCCCCGGCAAAAGGTCGCCAGGTTCGCAAGGTCGTATGCCGCGCCGCCCTTCGCAAGCGGCGTGACATGGTGCGCTTCAAGAGCCGACGCCATGCCGCACCGTGTGCACCTGCAGCCGTCACGTTGCAGGCAGGCTTGCCGCGCCCGCGACCACCGCGCCTTTTCAAAGACAAGGGACAGTGCTCGGCAGACGAGCTGGAACAGGCGATTCGCGCGGGCGTCGAGGAAACGACCGGCTGGTTGGGAGGCAGGCTGGCGCCATACGTTCAGTGGCACGAATTCGAAGGCCTGCTGTTTTCCGACGTGAGCGCCTTCAAGAATCTGCCTGACATTCCGCCACAGGCCATCCAAGCGCTCCGGGACATCCGGTCTGCATTCGAAACGCCCGAACACATAAACGACAACAGAAAAACCGCTCCGAGCAAGCGCATTGAGGAAGAGGTCCCGCGATATCGGAAGCGGGTGCATGGACCCCTGATCGCTGAGACGGCTGGCCTGGAGACAATGCGCGCGGCATGTCCGCGGTTCAGCGCCTGGCTCGCATGCCTCGAATCCATGCAGCATCGGATCGAACCGTAGCCGGACCCGGCCATCCGTCGCCGATCACCTCGTCTCCGCACTCGAACGTTCAGCCGATGGAGAGAGCGATTGATGGCCATCTGTTGATCGAAGGACCTGCGTTCGGAGCCCGATGTCCATCTCGCGAACCTTGGCGCGCGCAAGCGGTCCGCGCTGTCGCGCCTTCTGCAGTCGAAAGGAACCGTGCAATGGGAACCTGATCAGGACAAAAGGCGTGTCATGACAGGCACTTGGAACCTCGGGTTCCCGCAAGCGTCTGGTTTCCATTCTGACGCCTGCCGGGCTTGCGTTTCTCCTAGACTTCAGGCTCACCCACTGCCTGCAAGACTGAACCCGCCCGGTCTTCAAAAAAGAAGGCGTTTTCGCCGAAAGCCGGTTCGAGCTCATCCAGCCATGTTGCCTGCGCGTCGAATTTGGCAAAGAATGGCCGACCGACCCAGTTCGGATCGCGGCCTTGGAGGAAACGCAACATGAAGACCTTCTCGCCAGCGACACGCTGAACACCGAGCATCTCGACCTTTCCAGGTGTCGCGCTCATGCTTGGGCCGCGAACCGTGCGTCCGAGACCTGAGACCTGTTGCACCGCTTGCCTGAACACGTCGTGGCAGCGCACCAGCGGCACCTCGAAATAGCATTTTGCGCCCGTATCCCGCTCCACGAACATGTAGTAGGGGACAATGCCGAGGCCGACCTGCGTGCTCCACATGCGCGCCCAGACATCCGGATCGTTGTTTACATGGTTGAGAAGCGGCGCCTGGCTGCGGATGATCGCACCTGTGTCGCGGATGCGGCGGATCGCCTCGCGAACCGTGTCGGTCCGCATTTCCTGCCAATGGTTGAAGTGCGCCATGATGGCGACATGACGCCCCGAGCGCACGATGTCCTCCAACAGCCGCAAAAGGTCGTCGGCATCCTTGTCATTCACGAAACGGTGCGGCCAGAAGGTCAGCGCCTTGGTGCCGATCCGGATGTTCCGGACATGATCAAGCTTCGGATTGTCGATCAGGGGCCGCAAGTAACGGGCCAACACACGGGTCTTCATGACCATCGGATCTCCACCCGTGACCAGCAAGTCGGAAACGTGCCTGTGAGAAGCGAGGTACTGGTGCAGGCTCCGGGCATCGTTTGACGCGATTTTCATCTCCTTGTCGCCGACGAACTGGGCCCAGCGAAAGCAGAAAGTGCAGTAGGCATGGCAGGTCTGGCCCTTGCTCGGGAAGAACAGGACGGTCTCGCGGTACTTGTGCTGGAGCCCCTCCAATGCCCCGTCTGCCCCATCTGGTATGTTCATTTCACGCTGCGCGGCAGGATGGGGATTGAGGCGGGCGCGGATCTTGGCAACCGCGCCGTCGATTTCCTGCGCCGGCGCGTCTCGGACCGTCAGGCCTGCAATGCGGTGGAAGTCCTCGTCGGCGAGCATGCCCTTCTGCGGGAAGACCAGCTGATAGACCGGATCGTCAGGGATCCTGTCCCAGTCGATCAGCTCTTCGAGAACATATCGGTTGGTGCGGAACGGCAGCACCTTGCTGACGACGCGCATCGCAAACAGGTCTTCACCTCTCACGTTGCCGTATTCGGCAATCCTGTCGAGGTGCCTTGCGGTCAGTGCGCGATACCGGCCGTGCGGCTGTTCCGTTCCAGTGTGCTTGCTCATGCTTCCAATACCCCCGTTTCTGGGTTCCCAGCGGCAATCCGCTGGCTGCTTCTTGAATTCATCGGAACGGGCACGGCCAACTGACGCGTTGGCGGCGACGCTCATCTGGTCAAGCAAGGCGCCTGCATGCGTCGGCGAGCCGAATCCTGGCAGGATGCTCCAAACCACAGGAATTCTTGCCGTCGACTGAAGCGCAATGCGTTCCAGCCCTGACGACTGAATTCACGGCTCGTCGGGATGGCCAACGCCCCACGCAGTGCCGACGCGACGCACCCGGACGCTTCGCATTGTCTGCCGCATTGTGCGCGGATCCGGCACGCCACGGGTCGCGCAATGCCGTTTCAAAGCTCGGCGGGAGACCCGCCCCTCCGGCCTGGACAAACACTTCCAGCCTGGACAATCGCTGGCGCATGAAATCGTTTCAGTCAAACTCATGACCCCCTTGTCATACGCCATCAGGCGCGCATGTGCGAGGCAAAAGTCTGCCGAAGGCCAGTTTGTCGCACATGGCGCGCCTGATGGCGTAGCGAAAGGGCGGATCAGGTCACCAAGGCTCTGCACTCTTCCTGCGCCGCCAGAATGACGCGGACTCGGTGACGCGGATCCTGGTCGTGATCGACTTGCAGGCGGACCTGGAAGTGCCATGGACAATCGCGCCGCACGCTTCTTGCGAATGTCGCTGCAAGCCCTTCGACCTCCATGCGTGACGCCTTCTTTTCTCAAATTTTTTGCCTGCAGCCGAAGGATCAATCTGATCTCCCGGTACAGGCAAGCGGTGCGTTCGCAGCGGACCCTGGAATTGCAGCGACGTCACGGGCTCGGGAAGGGCGGATTCACGCACCGCCATCCGCCATCCCGGTTCAGCCGCCAAGCATCCATTTCCCGTCCGGCCAGAACGCGTGAAAGGCGAACGCGAACATCACGTCATGCGGCACGTCCCGAAACTGCGCATCACGCACGCGGATCGTGCCGACGTCCTTCCCCGCTCCGATATCGCTCGAATCCAGCGCAGAGGCCTGTCCGCTCGTCCACGAAATCGTCACGCCGGCCTCGGTCACCTGACCCTCCTCGCGCAAGCGGCTCAACGGCCAGGCCTGATCGCCGACGCGGACCACACGCGCCAGCGCCGGAATGCCGTGCGGCGGGAGTTCGCCACCATAGAGAAACGGGCGCAGCGAGGAATCGTAGGACACGTACGGATTTCGTCCGTACATCCGCGGCCACTTGGGCTGATCCATGACCAATCCGTCCGGGTTCCTGGCCTTGAACTCCGCCCAGCTTTCCATCCATGACGGCAGCGGCACGAGTTCGGCGCCGGTCAATTCGCCGACAATGCCCGTGCCGATGGCCTGCTGCCACCAGCTTTCAGTCTCGCGGTCGAACATGACCATGTCGGAATTCCTGAGCTTGCCGGAGACCCCGAAGGTCAGGACCCGCCCGTCTACACGCCTGTCAAAGGTCAGCCCCGAATTGCAAAGCGGACAGAACGTCACCGCCACAGGCACGTCGCCGATCGTGTCGTTCACGATCTCGTGCCAGGTCAGGTAGCGCACGGGATAGGTCCGCGGCACGGAGCCGTCGACCTCGACCGTGATCACCGGCTCCCTGTCCCCGATCCTGTCCTCTTCGGCAACCGCGATGAACCCGGGCGCGCTGAGTGCCGGGATGCCGTCCTTCGGCGGTCCGCCCGACATGATCTCCCGCCAGTTCTCGATGCTCGTGATCTCGAAATCCGTCTTCGGCCACTCGTGCTTCCAGAACGCCGGATCCGCACTCGCCGCGCCCAGTCCAACCGAGCCAAGCCCGACCGTTCCTGGTCCAAGAGCCAGTGCCACCGCGCAAAACAACCGGATCAGCTGCATGGAATTTCTCCCCGTTCCCGACATGTTTCCCTAATCTCCGGCTGAACGTGACATCCGCTCCCTTGGCATGACAGCCCCAATCACGCGAGATTGATCGCCCCGTCAGGGCTGACCTGTCTCAGACAGGGGCTCGGCGCTTGCGCTGCGCCACGGCTCTGGCCATGCTGTGCCATTGACGTCTTGCCATGCACCCGAAACCAGGTCTCTTGGATGCAAACGCTGCAGAAAGAGCTCCTGCAGCTTCCGTCGCTGCCACAAATGCCAATCATCACAGAGGCGTTTGCGTAGTCCGTAACGGACTGAGCCGCAACGGCTTTTCGAGG
>VXPN01000516.1 GCA_009839535.1 Boseongicola sp. SB0662_bin_57
TCCGCGGTGAAGATGATCCCGTCATCTTCGGTCGGATTGAAGACGTTTGGCTGCGGGGAGTAATCCAGCCCGAACCTCTTCAGCTCAAGATCCTCGATGACCTTGGGATGCAGGTGGCCGAGTATGTAGGAATAGGTCGAGGCACGAAAGCCCGGCGAGAACTCTTCAGTGACGCTTGCCCCGCCAACGACCGGCTTCTGTTCCAGCACGAGCGTCCTCTTGCCCGCACGCGCAAGATACGCCCCACAGGCCAGGCCGTTGTGGCCCGCTCCTATGACAATTGCGTCATACTTGCGGTTCATGTTCCTTTCCACTCGGGCTTGCGTTTCTCGATGAAGGCAGCGATGCCCTCGGCCCGGTCTTCCGAGAACATCAGCAATGCCGAAAGGTCCCCTCCTCCCGCCAAGGCCTCTTCGAACGTCTGGGACGCCGCGCGGTTGACGGCCTGCTTCACGGCCATGACGGACAAGGGTGCACTCGCCTTGATTTCACCAGAAATCTCAAGGGCTTTGGCGACTGCGGCCCCCGCGGGAACCACATGGTTCAGGATGCCGAGCGCGAGAGCCTCTTCCGCATCGATCCGACGTCCGGTAAATGCCAGTTCCTTCGCCTTTCGCTCTCCGACAGCGCGGGCGAGCGACCATGCACCGCCAAGGATCGGAAAGAGCCCGAGCCTGGCTTCGGTCAGACCGAGTTTCGCGGTTTCGGAACCGACGATGAAATCGCACCGGAGGGCGATTTCCAGTCCACCCCCGAGCGCGTAGCCTTCAACGGCTGCAATCACGGGTTTGGTATAGTTGCCAAGGAATCGCACAAAGTCGTGCCAGACGGACTGCGCATGCCTGTGACGGTACTTGTCGAATGTGGCCAGGTCGCTGGCCGCGGCGCCCTTGACATCACCGCCGGCACAGAAGGCGGCATCGTCTCCGGTGAGGATCACCGAAACGATGGACGTGTCATTCTCCCAGGTCTCCATCCGGGCACGGGTTTCCGACAGCATCTGATCGGTCAGCGCATTGCGCGCCTCAGGCCGGGCGAAGCGGATGACACCTGCGCCACCTTCCGTCGAGACAGCGATTTGCGCGTCGCCGGACATCGGTTCAGTCGATCATTGCAATCGCGTCATCGGTTGTCCTGACGTCACCGAAGCTCTGGTAGAACGAGGTCAATCCGACGATGTGGTCCTCGTCGTAGCGGGCTGCATTTGCATCCTCGACCATCACCACCTTGTAATCCAGCATCATCGCGTCACGTGCCGTGCTCTCGGAACACATGTTGGTCGCTGTCCCGGCCACGATCAGGTTTTCGACCCCCATCTCCTGCAGAATGTCATGCAGGTCCGACGCACCCACGATGAAGGGCGAGAACCGGCGCTTGGCAACCACCAGGTCCTCCTGCTTCACGTCCAGGTCCGGGTAGATCTCGAATCCCTCGTTGCCGGGCGAAAGCTTGGTCAGATGGTTCTGTCCCTTTGCCTCGGTGAAGAAGTACCGGTGATATATCGGCCATTGGCTCGGTTCGCCCTCCTTCTCGGCGCATTTCATGATAACCCATATCACCGGGACGCCCTTGTCACGGCAAGCTGCCGCAATGCGATTGATGTTGGGAACGATGGAAATCGCCGTGTCGACCTCCGCAACATAGAAGTTCTGCATGTCGATGACGAGAAATGCCGTCTTCGCTGCCTCGAAACTGTCAAACACCTCCAGCTTGCCACGTTTGGCCATTATCCGTTCGATCACGTAGTCCGGAATCCTCACTTCGTGTGGCATGGCTGCTTCTCCCTGGCATCGTCATGGGGATTCGTCGCCCCACATCCTGCCCACTATATTCCCACTAGCAACGAATATCAACAGCCTTGTTGCAACGCGGCCCCGCCAGGATCCGGACGACGGCAATTCCCGCATCTCCAGCAACGCTGCAATGGAGGCGGGGCATGCCGGCCTCGATATGGGCAACGGGATGCTGCCAATGACTTGCGGGCTGATCGGAAGGGCCGTTCCGGAAGGCATCGATCGGGAGAATCCCGCTCCAGTCCAGGATCCGCGCGCAAGAGCCCGTCCTGCTCGCAGGGCTTCCATCCACAGGGGTCGCGCGTCGGTCCAAGGACACGGTGCATGAATGTCGGTCTTTCCGTGATTGCCTGCCGGACTTCCAATGGTAACCTGGAAGCAGGTGGGAGTGATCAATTGCAGGATGGACCCATGCCGGATCAGAGATTTGGCGAGTTCGATGACCTTGTCGAAATGACGCCGGAGCCACTTCGGCCTGTCACGGTCCGATTGAAGGAACTCCTGCTTTCCGTAGACCCTGATGCCTGCATTGTCGTACGGCTGGGCGACCGGGCGGCGACATTTGGCATCGGACCAAGGAAGATGAGCGAAGGCTACTGCTACATTCTGCCTTACAGTAATTGGGTCAATCTCGGGTTTTATCGAGGAGCTGACATTTCGGACCCCGAGAAGCTGCTTCAAGGGACGGGGTCCAGGATGAGGCACATCAAGGTCCGCTCGATCGAGGAGTGCGACAATCCGAGGCTCGTTGCGATGATCCGTGAAGCACTTGAAGAACGCAAGGCGGCTTTGGGTGTCGCCTGAAGCAGTCATCGGGACCGCTGAGGGCACGATCCGTCACTGCAGCGTTCCCGTTGGCCATGTCATGCTGGATCGATCGCCCTTGAACCTTTCCCCGGTTCTCGCTTTTGCCAGGGGCGAGCCTCCGCTCTTCGATTCCCGGTGGCCGAAGTCGAGACCGGACAGGGCCATTCCAGCCGACTCACGCCAATTTCCTGAAGAACTTCAGGAAATTGCCGCCATGGCGTGTTGCCGGCGTGGATGCTTCGGCACGCCGCGGCAGGGAGTCCAGTGATGCGACTGCGACCGGACAGTACCGTGCTCGCGATCGCCATAAGCATCGTCGCGCTCGTTCTCTTTGACCTAATGGGCCTGCTCATCAAGTACCTGTCGACGGACTACAGTGCCGTGGAGCTGTCGGCCTATCGCAACATCTTCGGTCTCGCTCCAAGCGTGATCGCGCTATGGATGAGCGCCTCATGGCGCCAGAACGGTCGGAAACTTGCACTGCGGCAGTGGCGGCTGGCCGTGTGGCGCGGCGTTGCCGTCACGTTCGCGCAGTTGCTGTTCTACCTTTCACTGGGCCTCATGGCCTTTGCCACGGCCACAACGATTTCCTACTCCACGGCCCTGTTCACCACCGCCCTGGCCGTTCCGATTCTCGGTGAGCGCGTGGGCCTGGTTCGCTGGGCGGCGGTCGTGATCGGCTTTGTTGGAGTGGTCATGATCACTCGGCCTGGAGCTGACGCATTCGAGTGGACCGCCTTGTTGCCCGTCGGCGCGGCCGCATTGTACGCTTTCACCGGCGTGACTGCCCGCCTGGTTGACGCTGACGTGCCAACACCGCTCCTCAATCTCTATTCGTCGGCGACTGCAGCGGTGGGAGCCTTTGCATTGGCCTTGGTTTTCGGCGGCTTCACCCAGATCGCGAGCGTGCGGGATTTCGGGTTGATTGCGCTCATGGGCGCCTTCGGCGGATCGGCTGTTCTTTGTCTCGTCGTCTCTTTCCGCATGACGGAGCCCAGCAACCTGGCGCCGTTCACCTATTTCGGCATCCCCATTGCCTTCGCTCTCGGCTGGCTGTTCTTTTCCGAAGCGCCCGTTGACGACCTGTTGCCGGGAGCATTGCTGCTCATCGGCGGCGGCCTCCTCATCATCTACAGGGAGCGGCGCATGGGCGGCGGGAACCGTTCGCGCATCGCCCGACATTGACTCGGTGGCCAGTCATTCTCTTCCGTGCATGTAGACCGGCACGCCGCCCACGGCGTAATCGCCGTCCGGGACCTCCTGGATCACGACTCGCACCTGCCCGGGCTCGGCATCAAGGGTGTCGATCACCGCATCGGAGAGACGCTTGATCAGCTTGTCCTTGGTCTCGCGGTCGCGGCCTTCAAGGATGACAACGGTGACAATGGCCATGAGGCCCTCTCCTAGTGAATGACACCGCCGCCGTCGACACCCAACGACTGGCCACTGACAAATGCCGCGTGATCACTGAGGAAGAAGGCGGCGGGTCCAATGAGATCATCGGGCCGCATGTCGCGGGCAATGGACCGGCCGGCGACGATGGCTGCCTTGCGGTCTTCGATCCCTTCCCGGGCCAGCACGCCCTCGGTCATTGTCAGTCCTGGCGCGATGGTGTTGACGCGGATGTTCCTGGATCCCAGTTCGCGGATCAGCGAGCGTGTCATGGCGAGCACGCCCCCCTTGGAGGCATCGTAGTGCAAAAGTCCCGGAAAGCCGTGGAAGACCCGGTTGGTGGCGATCATGACGATGGATCCGCCTCCGGAGCGTTCCATCGCGGGGGCGGCCGCGCGGGTGCAAAGCCACGGACCCTTGACGTTGACGGCCATCACCTGGTCCCAGAGATCGGGTTCGATCTCGTCGAAATCCTGAATTGGCAGGACCG
>VXPN01000293.1 GCA_009839535.1 Boseongicola sp. SB0662_bin_57
GACCGATACAAGGCATACACCGACCGCGCCAAACGGGATTGGGCTTCCTGGCTGGCGGCGCCCAGTTCTGAGATCACCGTGTAGGCACACATGTCAGCGGCAGCCGGCCTGGCTTGACCGCCCGGCATGGGCAGCTACGGTCTGCTTGCGTCGATGCATCACGACATGGGGTGAGAGCAACGAGAGACTGTCATCTGTGCCTTCGCGTCATTCACGAGGCTGGTACAACACGCACTTTGGGTCCGTTGGGCAACGGGATCGGCTCGATTCCACCCGCCGGCGGCGTGCATGTGCCCGGAACATCGGATGGCACCATGCTGACACGTCCTTTGGGCCGTTCAGCAGCTTTGCCGACCTGCAAGGCTGGCGATCCGTGTTTGCGCCTGTCGACGCAAAGGCAGCACGCCCGCGGCGCGAGAACGGATCACCATGAACTCCATTGTTGGCCACGATACCAACATGGTGCAGCACTTGGAACGGACGGCGCCCATTGCCCGCACCTTGGACCGGAGAACGTACACAACATCGAAACCGAGTTGGTCACCTGCTTCGACGAACGGTTCGGCTCGACCCGACCGCAAATTCGTTTTGGCCCAGGACGAATCATGCCACAGCGGCATTGACACGCATTGCCGCGCGCGGTGAACCGTGAGGTCAAGGCGGGGATGACGGGAAAGTTAGGGGAATTATATACGAAAGTGCCACCGGCGCTGGACCGGTGGCACGGTGGATTCGCGGTGTAGACGATTGGCTTTCACCCGTCTCGGCCCGAAGGCCGCCCACGCGAAGCATCGCTCACTTGCAACGCTGTGATATGAAAGGGACGCTGGCACTTTCGTATATAATTCCCAAGAAGTACTTCTACGCGATTCGGCCGGCGCTCGCGCTTCGCTGGTTGCGCGAACGCCCGGATCCACCGCCTATGGACCTGCCCCGACTGCGTGCCGGCCTCTGGCTGGACCCCGGACTGGATGAGGCGATCGAAAGGCTGTTGGTTGCCAAGTCTGGATCGTCCGAACTCGGCACCGGACCCCGCATCGGCGATCTCGACCGCTTCGTCGAGGAGGAATTCGCGCTTGCCTGCGCTGTCGGAGGCACGGACGTGGATCACGATCCTGATCTCCTCGATGATGCGAACCGAGTGTTCCGGGAAATCGTCGATGGCGACCTCTGAATCCGCCAAGACCGAGCGTGGAAAGACCCGGGTTCAGCAGCAATCCACGTCGACCCCGGAGCGCCTGCACTTCTGTCGGCGCCCAGTCGCTCGAAACGGGCTGCGCGTCCATTCCGTTTGGTACGGGAGTGCCAGGCAACCTACCCACGCCGCGCCTTAACGCTCTGCGAACGATCAACGATAAGCTGCTGCACTGAATGGCATTTTTTGGCAATCATCGTGCTCTCGCCGCTTGCACTTCCGCTGCGGATCGGCTCAATTGTGCCCCGACTTCGAGTTCGCGCGGTTCCGGCTTGATGACTGGAATTCGGACTGGAGGAGTGGATGCCGAAGCGGAGCACGCTCAGACTGACCAAGCGGATTGTGGAACGGCGCAAGGCCGAGAACCCGGGACGGCGGGAGGAACACCTCGCCTGCGCCCGCCCCTGCGGGCCTGACGGTCTTCCTGCAACTGCGACGCAATGAAACTCACAGCGGTCCGCTCGCTTCGAATCCAGCGCCCGAGCGCGGAAGCGCTGACGTGGCTCGTGACTGCGGTCCTGCTCGTTGCGGGCTCGCTGTTGCCCGAAGCCGATGCCGGGATGCTGATCGCGTTGGGCCGGGATTTGCTCGCGCTAGCGCCGGTGGTCGCGGTCGCCGCCATTCTCGCCGGCGCCCTGACCCTCGGCAACTGGTCCGACCGAGCACTCGCCTGGCTCTCGGGCAGCCCGGCCAGCGCGGTGGTGATCGCGAGCTTCGTCGGGGCCGTCACCCCGGTCTGCGGTCTCGGCGTGCTTCCCCTCATTGCGACCCTGCTGCGCCGCGGCCTGCCGCTCCCGCCGATCATGGCGTTCTGGGTCGCATCTCCCATCACCGACCCGAGCATGCTGGTCATCACCGCCGGCATCATCGGGGTCCCGTTCGCCATCGCAAAGACGGTCGCCGCGTTTGTGATCGGCTTGTTCGCGGGCGCACTTACCTGGGCCCTGCCCGGCTACCGGGGCGCCGCTCACCACCTGATGCGCCCCGGCCTGCTCGAACAGTACAGCTGCGAAGTCCGGCGTGACCGTTTCTGGCCGGAAGTCTGGGGCAGCGTCCGGCTGGTCCTGCGCTGGCTCGTCCTCGCGCTCGTCCTTGAGACGTTCCTGCAACGTCTTGTGCCCGACGCGTGGGTGACCTCGCTCTTCAGCGACGACGCGGGCGCCTCCATTCCACTGGCCGCGATCATGGGCGCGCCGATGTACCTGGACGGCTACGCTGCCCTGCCCCTCGTGCGCGGGCTGATGGAAAAGGGGATGAGCTTCGGTGCCGCCCTTGCGCTGATGATCTCCGGCGCCGCGGTGAGCCTCTACGTCGCGGTCGCGGTCGCCTCGATCGTCCGAATCCGGGTCTTCATGCTCTATGTGGCAATCGCGATGTCCGGCGCTTGCGCGGCCGGCTACTTGGCCGCCTGGTTCGTCTAGAGCCGCCAGCGGGTGATGGCGGCGAGCGGACGATCGGGAGCCCGTCGGCACAACGAAACATGGCCGACGTTGAATGCGTTCACGGCCCTGGATGGGGCCGAGGCGGCACGGATCACCAGATCCGATTCAGGCCTGGATCAGGGAAGCTGTCGAATACGGCGTCTGCAGACACCAAGGCCAACCCCCCGAGCACCGCTGTCGCAGCGAGAATCCGGTCAAATGGGTCGCGGTGGGCCCATTCAAGCTTGCCCGCGTACAACGCCGCATCGAGGGTCAGAGCTGCACTGAGCCCACCCTGCTCCGCCAAAGTGCCGGGCAGGCCGTCCAGACGATCCTCCATCTCAGGCCACTTTCCGATGCGTACTTTCTGGCTGATTTCGAACAGGCTGACCGGGCTGACGAATACGGCATCGGCGCTGGCAACGGCCTGCCTTGCGCTCGGGCTCAGCATCGGATCGTCGACAAGGCTCCAGACCCAGGCATGCGTGTCCAGAAGAACCTGCACTCACCGGCCTTCCCACGTGCGCAGTTCGTCCTCGCTCATCGGTTCCAGGAAATCCGGCGGCGTGCCAACCTTGCCTTTCAGGACTCCGAGGCGGAACCCGGTTTGCGGTAGCGGCACCAGGCGCACCACCGGCTTCTTGCCCCTGGCAATCACCACGTCCTCACCGCGCAGTGCGGATTCGATCAGCTTGGAGAGCTGGCTCTTGGCGGCATGGACAGAATGGACTGAGGGCTGCATAGTCAAAACATGGTTAGCTAGGTTGGCTATGTCAAGTCCCTGCTGTCGATAAGACCCCTTGTCCGCACGGAACGAGATCAACACCGGGAAAGACGCAGCCACAAGCTCGGAAGAACGGCTACGGAAGACATGACCCTGACGGAGCAGAACCCATCACGAGCACCCGCGACCGGAAAGCGCCCGATGAGACGTGGAGGTTCTCGCTCGTGACCGAGTTGCATGCAGCAGCAAGCTCCGGAGACGCTGACAGGATCGCGGTCCTGATCGAGCATGTCCTGCGGAGACGTACTGCGAGGCCTGCATATGGATCTAAATTCCTCGTTCTCTGGCTTCGCACCCGAACTTCACAAACGCATCCGGCGAGTTCCCGGCGCAGCCAGGTCTTTGGACCGGTGACGTCTTCGCTCTCATGCCTCTCTTCGTTCGGCTCCAAGACCTCGACCGGGATCGTCCGTCTGGAGTCCTTCACGCGTCGCTGCTCTGCCTCCCTCGCTGCAACGCTCTCCTGCTCCTCACACCGCGATTCTGCCGCTGTTTGAGTTTGGTCAGTCTTTCGGCATCGCTCCTGAGCGCCCTCCGTTTCGTCACGTTGTGATGCTCAATGCCTGCGCGCCGGGATGGCACCCGCTCAATGCTCGTCACCAAGCATAAACGGGTTGGATTCCCTTGCGGGCCTCATGTAGCCTGCCAAAATGAGCAATAGTCCTGAACACGATCTATGGACGCCACACACTGTCGAAGAAACCCAAGACATCTACCGCAGATGGGCCAAGGAGTACGACAGGGACGTCCTGAAGTGGGGCTATGCCACCCCGACAAGGGTCGCACGTGCCTTTCGCGCCGCCGGCGCGGATGTCAACCAGCCGGTTCTTGACTTTGGGTGCGGCACCGGATTGTCGGGACAGGCCCTGGCAGCGGAAGGCTTCAAGCTGATCGACGGCACGGACATCTCGCCCGAGATGCTCGCCAAGGCCAAGAAGCGGAAACTTTATCGGTCAATCTGGCTCGGCGAGCCTGGGAAATGCGACGAAGCCCAGCCCGGTGACTACGCTGGAATCGTGGCAACCGGTGTGGTCAGCATGGGCGCTGCACCGCCGGAAACGCTTGCTCTCCTGGTTT
>VXPN01000371.1 GCA_009839535.1 Boseongicola sp. SB0662_bin_57
GTATCTGCTTGAGAGCGGCCAATGAACCAGAAAATTCTCGAAGCGGTGGATTGGCAGGCGATCCCCGCTCCAGCCGATGACGGATCGGCCAGCCACCTGGAGGGCATGTCCGTGCCAAGCGTGCCCCTGCCCTCGACACGTGGCGGCCAGGTGAATCCGGGACATCTGCGTGGCTGGAGCGTTCTGTTTTTCTATCCGATGACCGGACGACCGGACGTGCCACTGCCAGACGGTTGGGATGACATCCCCGGCGCAAGGGGCTGTACGCCGCAATCCTGCGCGTTCCGTGATCTGTCCCAAGAACTTGCCGACAAGGGCGTGTCAGCCGTTTTCGGGATTTCGACGCAGAGCACCGAATACCAAAGGGAAGCGGCGGACCGACTGCACCTTCCATTCGCGTTGTTGTCGGACGCAGAGCTGCAACTGACGGCCGCGCTTCGCCTTCCGACAATGGAGGTTGAAGGCAATTTGCTCCTGAAGAGGCTGACTCTTGTCCTGCACGGCGCGCAGGTCAAGCGGGTGTTCTTTCCGGTATTTCCGCCTGACAGGAATGCAGCAGATGTCTTGAAATTCATGGAGTCCAGCTTGCCATAGATCACCGAAACTGAAACGTCGCTGCCATGCTCAACCAACTTCTCAGTGCTTGCGTTGCCTGGCGATCGTTCGTTGGCTCGCCTGCCATCAGGAATGCCTCCGTGATCACGATGAGCTCACGCATGACTGCGGTCATTGCGACAATGGTGCGATATGGGAATGTTCCCATTTGTGGTGCTGGCCGCGCACCGTCAGTCGGGCGACGAAGGAGCGCGTGGCGGGACTGACTTTCAACGCACTTGCCCGAACTTCCTGGCCCATTCCTGATCCGGAGTCGTTCGAGAAATCTCTCATGCAGCGAAAGGCACCCAAGCGGCGTTTCGGCTGGAAGACCTGACGCAGGCAGCGACGAAGGCCACGCCCGCAAAACCGTCATGAACATCCGGATACATCACCTCCTGCGGAACGGAAGCGCCGCTCGCGGCAGCCCGGATGGCGATCGCGACCGCCTCGACACCAGCCGTGAGACGGGCTTCCCGTTTTGCCATCGAGAGAAAGCCGTCGTAGACCCGCTTTCGGTCCAGACCAAGATCAGCACCCGATGCCTGACTCTTCTCGGCGGAGGAACTGAAGCAACCCGCCACCAGTTCGCAATTGTCGTCGATTCGGCTAGCGATCCGGTGCACGGCTCCAATGAAGGCGTCGCGGCCGCCGCCGACCATTCCAAGCCGGATTCGCCGAAGACCGGTTTCCGAAGTCCCGTCGATCGGCATGTTCCTCTCCCTTTCCTGAGCAGCCCTGTGCGGGACGTCAGCGCACAGAAGCCGAAACAGCGTCAATCTGATTCAATGCTCGCGGACGCGAAGAACCCCGCCTGCCCTCTCATCCGCCCGCGTGCGCAACACGCATCACCTATGGTCCGCAACGGCACAGGATCTTCGCGCCAGCAGCAAGCGTCGCCCGCCCCGCTGCCGCAGCGGGAGCGCGAGTTGCGTTTTTGTCCGGCGCTGTCTATGGCCAAGGCATGCCACGATACGCGCTCAAAATCGAGTATGACGGACGCGCGTTTTCGGGCTGGCAACGGCAAGCGACAGCGCCGTCGGTTCAGCAGGCTGTCGAACGCGCAATTGCGCAGGTCGAACCTGAAGCCCCGCCACTCGCGGCCGCCGGGCGAACTGATGCGGGCGTTCACGCCTTGGGACAAGTCGCCCACTGCGACACGTCTAAAGGCTGGGACCCGTTTCGACTGTCCGAGGCCCTGAACTACCACCTGAAGCCGAACCCGATCGCCATCCTGGCATGCAAGCAGGTCGAGGAGGACTGGCATGCCCGGCACTCCGCCATCGAACGGCGCTATGTCTATCGCATTGTAATCCGCCGCGCACCGCTGGCGCACCACGCCGGGAAGGCGTGGCGCGTGTCGCAGCCGCTGGACATGGATGCCATGCGCGAAGGGGCCGGACATCTCGTCGGCAAGCACGACTTCACGACTTTCCGCTCGACCATGTGCCAGGCAAAGAGTCCGGTGAAGACCTTGGGCGAGGTCAGCTTCGAGACACGCCCCTACCCGGGCGGACTTGAATTGCGTACAACCTTCCGGGCCCGGAGCTTCCTGCACAACCAGGTCCGCTCGATGATCGGAACCCTGGAGCGAGTGGGCGCCGGAGCCTGGGCTGGCGGCGACGTCAAGGCGGCACTCAAGTCAAGAGACCGCGCCGCCTGCGGTCCGGTTGCACCGCCCGACGGCCTCTATCTTGACCGCGTCTCCTATGAACCGGCGGTGTTCTGAAACCTTTTCCGAGAGCATCATTTCCGGCCCAGGACTGGCATTAGATCAAGTCCACATCGTATTGCCTAAACGCCCGGTCGGCGGTGAGAATCGTCAGTCCTTCGGATTGAGCTTGCGCGATGAGCAAACGGTCAAAGGGGTCCGCATGATGCGGAGGCAATGCGCCGGCAATGTCACCGTGAGACCAAGTCACCGACAATGGAGCGCAACCTGCAGCCCTCGCGTAGCGCATGGGGTCTCCTTCGATCCGGAGCTTGCCGATCGACCTCTTTATGGAGATTTCCCAGATGGAAACCGCACTGACGATTCGGTCCTGCGCGTCCCGAAGTGCCTTCCTCGCCTGCAATGTCAATTTGGGATCATCGTTCAGGGCCCAAAGCAACATATGGGTGTCGAGAAGCAGCCTCATTCAGGCACCGTCGGCGCGGAAAGTCCCACCATGAATTCTTCAGGCATCTCATCAAAGTCATCCGAAATCTCGATCTTGCCCCTCATTGCGCCAATCAACGGGACATCCTCATTGCCGCCACTGGCATGCAGCGTCGCCACTGGACGGCCATGACGCGTAATGATCACAGGCTCTCCCGCCTCAGCCTTGCGGACCAGTTCAGCAAATTTCGCCTTGGCTTCTGCAATTGCGATCTGCACAGTTTCCTCCATTTATGACCATAATATAGGTCATGCTGCCTGCCCGGTCAACCAAGGAACTCCTTTCCGATGCATCCTTGACTTTCTGCCCGCCCTGAAAGGCGGGCTTTCCTCGTGCGAGACGCTCATGCTCGGGCACGAACACGTTGCGAGCCAAATTCACGGCTCCGTCCATTCCTTCATTCCGGGGCCGCCCTGCCCGGCGGGTCGCTCCTGACAGCGCGGGCAACGACGAAAGACCCTCGCCTCGTTGGCCCCCAAAGTCGCCTTCTGCCCGAGCGCGATGTCGTCCATCGTCGTCTTCGGCACTCCGGACGCCACGATTCAAGTAGCAGCGCGAACCACTCCAGCCCCGCCTTGAACGGCAGACATCGCTTGCGACCAAGGGGTCATTGGGTTCGAGTTCGCGTCACTGGCCGTTTCAAGACCGAATTTCAGGATTCGCCCGACCGCCTGTCAGGTCGCCGAAGCGCTCAGTGAGCCGCAGTTGCCCATGGATCGATCACGTGAACTCCGGTAGTCGAAAAATCCGCCGCATTGCGTGTGACCACTGACATGTCGTTCACCAACGCTGTCGCCGCTATCAATGCATCTCGCTCGGTTCGAGGATCTGGAACATGCAGGCGCGCGCAGCGAAGCGCCACCTCCGAGTCGACTGCCAGGATCCGGCCCGCAAATTCCGGCATCACATGATCGTCAAACCAGCTTCGAAGCAATCTCCCTTGATCCCTGTCACGCCTTTCAATTCTCAGGATGCCGATTTCCAGCTCCATCAAGCTGATCACGGAAACATGCATGGTCTCGGATCTGCAAGTCAAAGTCCACGCGACGACATGTTCGTTGGCGCGGCCATCGCCAGCCTTGCGAAGTTCTGAGATCACATTCGTGTCCAGCAGGAACATCAGGAAAGATCAGCTTCGCGAGACTGGATTGACGCGCGAGGTGGCCTAAAATCGATGTCCGAGAGTCCAGGCATGGACAACGCATCAACCAAGTTGCGCCCTTTGGCACGAAGGGCGTCATACCGTTCAATTGACATCAGCACGTGAGACGGCCTTCCACGGTTCGTGATAATTACGGGTCCCTGCAATGCCGCCCTCTTGGCACGGCCAACATCCTGATTGAATTCGCGGCTGGAAAGCCTCCTGACTGGCATGCCCGCCCTCCTATATGTAGGTATGTTGCTACTTATGGCATTCATTGTCAACCGCATTCGTCGGACGCATGCTCATGACGACAAATTGTTCGGCCCTGACGCTTCTCGTAAGGTCGGTCCTTGTGGCAGTTCTCGGCAAGGGGTGCAGCAAGGGACGTCACAAGCCCGCCGAATTGGCGTATCGAACCAGGCTGCACAAGCGGCTCAGGAGCGCAATGCCAAGTGCAGGCCACGAGATGCACAGCCTTGCCGCCGGACTCAGTCCCACTTCGCGGCAGGCGGCAGGCTCATCAGAACCGCATTCGCGTCATGGCCGGTTTCCAGGCCGAACTTCGTGCCCCGGTCATAGA
>VXPN01000472.1 GCA_009839535.1 Boseongicola sp. SB0662_bin_57
GGTGTGGAAAAGGTCGACGACTACACGGTCGACTTCAAGTTCGCCGTCGCCAACCCGGGCTTCAAGGACATGGCGGCTCAGCCGAACATGTCCTGGTGGGTCACCGCGCCGGGACATCTGGCCGAAAATCAGGACAAGCCGGAATTCAACGAGAACCCGGTGGGTGCAGGTCCCTACATGCTCGACGAGTGGAGGGACGGGGCTTACGTCAAGCTGGTGAAGAATCCGCACTACTGGAACCCCGACGGGCAGTATCTCGACGAGCTGACATTCCTGTTCATCCCTCCGGAGGTGAACCGGGTCAACGCGCTGAAGGCCGGCGACATCGACGTCATGTACGTCAACTCGCGCGGCTTCCTGCCTGAACTCGATGCAGACCCGAACATCACGGTTGTCTCGGGGCCGCGCCTGTCCTCCGGGCAAATGATCGGGTTCAACCATTCCAAGGCTCCGTTCAGCGACATCCGCGTGAGGAGAGCGCTGATCCATGCGCTTGACCGGCAGCAGGTCACCTGCGCCTGGACGGGCATTTGCCGCGACAAGGCCGAGAACGACATGTATGGCGAAGGCCATCCTTGGCACTGCCCGGACGTGGCCTGGCCCGAACATGACCCGGCGAAGGCCAAGGCGCTGCTCGACGAATACACCGCGGAGACTGGTGAAGCCGTCTCTTTCAATGTCGATCATTTCCCGAACGCGCAGGCGGAAAAGACGGTGACAGCGATGATCGACATGTGGCGTCAGGTCGGAATCAGCGCGACCCAAAAGGCGGGACCGCGCGGGCCTGGTTTCATCCGTCCGCTGCTGAGCGGGGAGTTCGACATCTTCACGTTCGTCGAGAACTTCTCGAACGCTGATCCGAGCCTGGTGGCCACGCGCTTCCACTCCGGCCACCCGTCCAGCGTGCAGTTCCACCTGGACAACCCGCGCATCGACGCGGCGGTAGAGGCCGTGAATGCCGCAACGGACAGGGACGCCCGATACGCGGCAAGCTGCGCCTATCAGCAGGTCTTGGCCGACGAGGCGGCGTTCATCCCGTACGACCATCCGCGCATGCATATCGCGTTCCGCGACAACGTTGGTGGCGTGCAGCAGCCCTTCGGGTACACCTTCAACGCACATCGCCTGTGGGTCGCCGAATGAAGTGAAGTTGAGGGCGCGCGGGGGACATGTGTCAATTGCGCGCCTCTTTTTCCTCAATTTCCGGAATTGAGCAGTGCTCCATGAACTCGTTCTGAGGAACGGCAGGATCCACACGATGGACGGCAAGGGGACGGTGGTCTCGTCTGTGTCGATCGAAAACGGACGATTCGCGGCCCTTGGGGACGATGTCCGGCCGAGAGGTCCCGACGCGCGCGTGATCGATCTGCAGGGTCGGACGGTCGTTCCTGGGCTCATCGACAACCATATCCATTTCCTGCGCACCGGATTGTTGCCGGGTCACGACATGCGCCTGCTCGAGACCGCGTTTTCGATTGACGAGGCCTTGTCGGTCATCCGCGACCAAGCCGGCAAGGTGCCGGACGGGGAATTGCTGAGTGCAATTGGCGGAATACATCCGGGCCAATTTGCTGAAGGGCGTTACCCGACAATGGCCGAACTCAACGATGCCGCGCCCCGCCATCCGGTCTATCTGTCGATCTCCAACTGGGGGCCGGGGGCGACGAACTCTCTTGCAAAGTCATTGCTTGAAGACCTCGGCGTACCCGTGGGCGACGACGGGACCGTTGCAAAGGGCCAGGACACTGTGGCCGCTTGGGAGGCGCTGAGCCAGCGCCACAGCTATGAGGACACGTTGCGCCAGACGGCAAGCCAGATGGACCATGCGTTGTCGATGGGGCTGACCAATCTCTTTGACATGGGGGGCACGATCCCGGCCGGGGGCTGGCTTGATCCTGCGACCGGCTACAATCCCATCCTCGACCTGATGCGCGACGGACGCATGCCAATGCGCATTCGAGTCTACCTGCCAGTCCTGGACAGGGATGCGAGTCTCCCGGACCTCATGTCGCGCTTGGACTACACGTTCAACGAGTTCGGCAATGACGTTCTGCGCATCGTTGGCATTGGGGAATGGCTCATTCCCAACAAGCTGCAACGTGAACAGCCGCTTCCGGAATTCTACACAGAATCCGTGCGGGCCGTGGCAGAACGTGGATGGGTCTACAAGCAACATCTGATCAGCCTTGCCGAACAAAGGGAGCATCTGCGCGTCTGGGAAGAGGTCAACAAGAGCGCCCCAATTGCCGACCTCCATTGGTCAATGGATCACTGCTACGGCATCGATGCCGAGACCATCAATCGTGCCATCGACCTTGGCGTCGGGATCAGCTCCCACTCCTCTCCCTACCTTGAAGGCACGCAAACGCCGCCTGGCAATCCTCCGTTCCGAATGATCCTGGACAGCGGAATAGTCGTTGGCGGCGGCTCAGACGGCGCCCGCATTTCGGTGATGAACCCATGGGTCATGTTCTACTATGCGGTCACGGGGCGGAACCATGCTGGCGAGTTGATCAACCCGGACCAGACCGTCACCCGCGAGGAAGTCCTCCAGATCTGGACCAGGCCGCAAGGATGGTTCTGCAAGGAAGAGCGGAACATGGGCAGCATAGCCGTGGGGAAATTCGGCGATCTCGCCGTGCTCAGTGCCGACTACTTTGACGGAGCGGCCGTGTCCGACGACGAGATCCGGAAGATCACGTCAGTGATGACGATCGTCGGCGGCCGGGTTGTTCACAATTCGGGCGAACTGGGCGACCATGCGCTCGAAGCTCCGCCAGCCTGTTAACCGGTCCCTTTGGGAGACAGCTGATGGCATACTTGAGAAGCCGGCTGTTGCACCTGATCCCGGTCTTCTTCCTGGTGACCTTCATGAGCTTCATGCTCATGAACCTGCTTCCGGGTGACGTGGTCGACACGATTCTCGCCGGCGAAGATGCCGCAACCGCCAACGACCCTGAAGTCCGTCGCCAGATCGAGGAGGAGCTTGGCCTGGATGAGCCGCTGCCCATTCGATACGTGCTGTGGCTCGGCGACCTTCTGCAAGGCGATCTCGGGCGATCATTCATTACCGGCAAAAAGATCAGCGACCTCTTGTTGCAGCGCATACCCGTTACCGGGCAACTCATGGTCATGTCGCTGGCATTCGCCTTGATCATTGCGGTGCCGCTGGCTCTCCTGAGCGCCTACAAAAGCAACAGTTACATTGATCGGCTGATTACAGCCGGCGCCTTCGGCCTCGTCGCGACCCCCACATTCATGACGTCCATCGTCTTCATCTGGCTCTTTGCCGTGATTCTTCAACTCCTGCCCGCGGCTGGGCACGCGCCAATGTTCTTCGGCGTGTGGGCAAACATGAAGCATTTCATTTTGCCAATGCTTGCCATCGGGCTGAGCGAAGTCCCGATTTTCCTGCGCGTGCTGCGTGTGGACCTGATCACCACGCTCCAGGAGGACTACATTGCGCTGGCCAAGGCCAAGGGCCTGTCGACGACCTACATCCTCATCCATCACGCCATGCGGCCATCGTCCTTCACACTGGTCACCGTTCTCGGTCTGCAAGTCGGGCGGCTGATCAGCGGATTGGTTATCGTCGAGAACATCTTCGCCCTGCCGGGCATCGGCAAGCTTCTCATTGACGCGATCGATGCCCGAGACGTGCTTGTGGTGCAGGCCATTGTGACGTTTTCGGCCGTTGCCTATGTCGCGATCAACCTTAGCGTGGACATACTGTACGCGCTATTGGACCCCCGCGTGAACCGCCGGGCCGAAGAAGCGCGCAATGCAGCCCAACGCGTGCGGGAGGTGTGACTTGGCCGTGTCGACCAATGCCGTGCAGCCATGGTGGAGGCGTCTGGGGGTCGTGTTCTGGCTCTGCGTCGGGTGGCTCGCATTCATCTGTTTCAGCGCGCTGCTCGCGCCGTGGCTGCCACTTCATGATCCGCTATCGACGAACCTTGACCGCCAATTCGAGCCGCCGCTTTCGGAAGGCTACCTTCTTGGCACGGATGCGGTTGGCCGGGATCTGCTCTCTCGCGCCATCCACGGAGGGCGAGTCTCGCTGACGCTTGCGTTCACGGCACCGTTCCTGAGCCTGGCGGCTGGCCTCGTGCTTGGCCTTTCGGCGGGCTACTTTCGCGGACGTGTCGATACGTCCGTCAGCGTATTCACGGATTCCATCTTGGCCTTCCCGAACATCGTCGGCGTCATGGTGATCCTGTTCTTCTTCGGCGCAACGTTGCCGGTGATGATCCTGGCCTTGGCCTTCTTCGGCATCCCGCCAGAGGTGCGGGTTGCCAGAGCCAACACGATTCTGTTTGCGGAAAGGGAATTCGTCTTGGCGGCACGCGCGCAAGGTGCGTCGAGTGTCAGGATCATGGTGCGGGAACTCCTCCCGAACGTCATCGTGCCAATGCTGTCCCTGGTCCTGTTCGGCATGTCGATCGTGATCATCATCGAAGGGGCGTTGGCGTTTCT
>VXPN01000342.1 GCA_009839535.1 Boseongicola sp. SB0662_bin_57
CGAGGGCGGACGAAATCAAGCCACGGGCGAAACGTCGTGCTTTAATCGCTTACTCTCATGCTTCAGTCGGCTAACCGCAAGGCGCAGGAATCCTTGAAGATGTTCCAGGACCGGGGGGACGTGCATGGCTTCTTCCCTCCCGAGGGCGAGCAACTGGCGCACAAGGCCGCGCTTGATGCGACTCCGAACCTTGACGCCTACGACGACATGTTCCCGATGGTGAAGGACTCCCTCGGCAATGCCTTGCGCCTCATCCGTCCAGTTTTCGTCTTGGACGAAGGGCACCGCGCCATCACCGACCTGGCGTTCAGGACGCTCTACGGCTTCAATCCGTGCTTCGTCCTGGACCTGACCGCCACGCCGCAGGACGTCAAGCCCCGCGGCGGCAAGAAGCCTCGCGCCGGGCGTTACGCCAATGTCCTAGTCGAGGTGACGGGCCGCGAGCTGGACCGGGAGGGCATGATCAAGATGCCGCTCAACCTAGACCCCCGGCAGGGCAACGACTGGAAGGCGACACTGAACGCCGCCCTGGCCAGGCTCCAGGCGCTGGATGCAGAGGCACGGACGCTGCTGTCCGAAACCGGCCGGTACATCCGTCCGATCATGCTGATCCAGGTCGAGCGCACGGGTGCTGAACAGCGCGAAAGCGGCCATGTCCACGCCGAAGACGTGAAGGAATGGCTCCTGACGGCCGGCTTCGATGAAGCGGAGATCGCGATCAAGACGGCCCAGCAAAACGACCTGAAGGCCCCCGAGAACCAGGACCTTCTGTCCTCGACCAGCAGGGTCCGGGCGATAGTCACCAAGCAGGCCCTTCAGGAGGGCTGGGACTGTCCGTTCGCCTACGTGCTGTGCAGCCTTGCTGCCAGTTCCAACCTGAAGGCCATGACGCAGCTCGTCGGCCGCATTCTCCGGCAGCCGGGTGCCCTGAAGACGGGTGTCGAGGCCCTCGACGAGTGCCACGTGATCACGCACCACGCAAACACGGCGACGGTTGTCGCCGGAATCAAGGAAGGCCTGGAACGGGACGGGCTCGGCGATCTGGTCCTGAGCGTGACCCAGGACGGCGAGGACGGGAACGGCGACACGCCCCGCGCGATCAAGCGCCGCCCGGCCTTCGCCAAAACGGAAATCTATCTTCCGAAGGTCATGGTGGTCGAAGGTGGCGATGCGCGCGAGCTGGACTACGAGACGGATCTGCTTTCCAGGATCGACTGGCGGGGCTTTGATCCGCAGGAATTCGCGGAGAACGTGCCCGACAACGCGCAGGCGGCGGAAAGCCAGCTCCAGAGGATCGGGATTGCGCACACGGGCGGCGAACCGTTCGTCAGCAAGACGGTCACTGAAAGTCCGGAGAGCCTTGCCTTCGATCCGGCCCACGCGGTCCGGATGATCTCGGACATCGTGCAGAACGCCTTCGTGGGGCGCGAGATCGTCGGCGCAACGGTGGCGGCGCTTCGGGCGCGAGGATTCGACGATGCCATGCTCGGCCGGACCGCGGGCCTGATCGTGGAAGAGCTGCGCAAGGGGCTCGACGTCAAGCGGAACGCGTGCGCCGAAGCCCATTTCAAGGAAGAGGTGCTTGAGGGTCGCATTCAGTTCCGTTTGCGGCTCGACGGCCGCAACTGGCGAATGCCCTTGAGGGTTGAGACCACCGAGGCCAAGAACGCTCGCCAGCTCGCGAGCCAGTCAGGCGGCCCGCTTGAAAGGAGCCTGTTCTCGCCCGTCTACGAGAACGAGATGAACCGCGACGAGCGGGATGTGGCGGTCTATCTCGACGGCGAGAAGACACTGGACTGGTGGCACCGCAACGTCGCGCGGAAGCAGTACGGCATCCAGGGGTGGAAGTCCGCGAAGATCTACCCGGACTTCATCTTTGCCGTCCAGCGAGAGGGAGAGGCCAGGCGGATCGTGGCTCTGGAGACCAAGGGCGATCAGCTTGACAATCCCGACACGGCCTACAAGCGGGATGTCCTTTCCTTCCTTTCGGATCACTTCCGTTGGGACGATGCCACGCCGGTGGGTGAGCTGGAGCTGGTCAACAGCGGCGAAACCGTCGAGGGCGCCTTGATCCTGATGAGTGAATGGAAAGCCGAGCTTCCCGCCTACCTTTGACGATCCCGTTGCATCGCAAATGCCTGTTACGTAACGAAGTCTTTGGCAGCCGCATCCTGCCCCATGACGTCCTTGTTGTCCTCAAGGCTGATCGGGTCCGTAGAAGCTGAACCGATCAAGCCACTGGCGATGAACCGTCATTGGAATGGCCCTGGAACTTTCTATGAGATCAATTTTTGCAGACTATCCCGTTGACTGACCAATACACAACACGCCGTGCCTCATGAGTTTGAAAACTTACTATATCTTGTATGTTGGACAGCCAGTCAGAGGGATAAGCCCGATCCGGTTCCTGCAGTCCTCAGGCATGCAGGGCGGTCTCCGCCATTTCGATTCGCAGACGCTTGACTGGCTTGCCGTTGCCTTGCGCTCCGGCGAGCACACGCGGCGCGCCCTTGCCCGCGAGCTGTGCGAGCGCACCGGCAAGCTCAACGCCCTCGGCCGCCCGTGCCTGTCGGCGCCAGTGAAGGCGCTGCCGGCGCTCGCGGAGTGCATCGGGATCGAGCTTCTGCCCGCCCGCGATGTGCTGGAGCTGGTCGCCGTTCCGACCGGAGACGTTCCCGGCACCAGGCTGGCCTGCGCGCTGGAAGACCTCGACCTCTTCTCGCTCGATGTCGCCAGCGACGCGTTGGGACCGCCGCGCGGACCCGCTGCACGGGCCGCTGCTCACCACCTAGCGTCCGGCGGAGGGGGAGGCCGACGCCATGCACGCCGCGACCGTGCTGGGCTGGGACGGCCGGACGTGGAAAATTGAAACTTGGTTCCGAACCCTAAAGACCGGGACCCGGATCAGGACCGGCGGCCGCGGGATCGAATATGGCACGCCAGTTCGCCGACTGGATGCGCCGCCACACTGCAATTTGCTCTGAATGCGACGGCAGTTTCTCGTTGGCAAAGTCTAGCGACGGCGCATAGGAAACGTCCTGCCCATGCAGTCGCTATTGCGTAAGCAACGCATTGAGCCAAAGCACCATCGTCGTCTTCAGGCACTTTAGGACAGAACCCCGGTTGATACGGCTGTCGACTTTCTTCTTCTTCGCCTTGGGCAGCGCTTCAAGACACTCTGCCGCTTCATCGACCAAGGACGCCACGTCATCGGCAACGCGTTCAATTTCCTTTTTCGGCAACGACGCGGCAGAGAGAAACGCGACCAAGTCCGGCACCTGGCCCTGAATGAACCCGGTGTCTGGCCAGCGCCGAACAGCCTCATCGATCTTTTGATGAATCGCAAATCCTATTTCGGCCCCGGAATTCAAATCACTCCTTGGTGATGCGCTCGACCGAAACGAGGGAGGGATGTGAATAGATATAGCGGTTCCTATCTCGCGATGCACGCTCTTGATGATGTACCCAAGCCTACCGCAAGAGTCCTTGTCTGCATCCGCTGCATCAAACGAACATTCAATCGCTGCATCAAACGAACATTCAATCACGGAAGGCGGCGAACGGGGACCGAGGATCAGAATGTCCGGGCGTTTCCCGGCCTTGCCGCGCCCTGACAGAACATCGGTCTTTTTCGCCTGAATGAGCGACGGATCGGATCGCCACTGCGCCGTGCAGTTTCGCAGGACTTCGCACAGATCGATGTTGAACTAGTTTTCGTGGGCATTGCCACTTCTTAGCCTGGCTGTGCCGCTGGCGAAGCTCGCTTCATACTGGCTGGCTGCTATTCTAGCTTGGACTGATTCTCGCTCATTGGAAATGCCTCCCGTTCACGTGTGTTGACAGCATCGCCCCCTTACGACAATTCTCCCCCAACGCCAAACGCAGCGAGCCGTCCCATACTGCGTTTCCCGTAAGACCGGGAGCCACAATTTCCGCGCTGACCGTTTAGCGACCGGCTTGACGTCAAGCCGGGACGCAACGAGGGAGGAAGGAGGGAGGAAAGCATGTTTGACTTCAAGAACGCGTCAAAAGAAGAACTCGAGAGAGAGTACAAGAGGATCGCCAAAGAATGCGGTGATGACACTTTCTTCACGAAGAAAGAACTGAATCACCTGCCGAGCGCACTCATGGAAATGGAACAAGTCATCGCCTTCTCATCGGGACTGATGGACAACAACACATGGTTGATCGTCTTGACTGATCGTCGCATCCTCTTTCTGGACAAGGGCATGTTCTTTGGCCTCAAGCAGACCGCAATTCCAATCAACAAGGTCAATGCTGTCTCTGGTAAGACCGGCATGATTCTTGGCGCGATTGAGATCAGCGATGGCCATGCTACCAGAAAAATCAAGAACGTTCCGAAGGCAACCGTTTTGCATTTCGTGAACAAGGTTCAGGAAACTATCCCCCCGTTCCACTCTGAAGTGCAACACCTGATGTAGTGTTGCGAGGCGTCGG
>VXPN01000033.1 GCA_009839535.1 Boseongicola sp. SB0662_bin_57
ACTCGATGCCGGTCATTCCGGTCGCCCTGACGTCAACCATGACGTACATCGTTGCAACGGATGGCACGACGTCTAGGCCTTCCCTCGAAAACATGGCATTGACCGCCCTGTGGCGTCGCCGGAATGGCGCCGCGATGACGTCTTCCAGCGCCGGACCCTGCCGCAGGGCAAATTCACCCGCGTCCTGCAGGAACCCGGGCAAGCCGTAGGTGGTATGCGTGGTCAAGTTGATTGCATGCCTGATCGCCTCTTCCGGCCCGACCAGCCAGCCAATCCGGCTCCCGGTCATCGCATGGCTCTTGGACATGGAACCTGCCACAAGCGTCCGACTTTCCATGCCGGGCAACGCGCGCGGAGAGAAATGCTCACCTTCCCAGACCTGGGTGTCGTAGACTTCGTCCGAAATCAGCCACATGTCTCTTTGCCGGATGAATTCGGCGATCTCTTGCAACTTCGTTCGGGAATAGATGGCACCTGTCGGATTGTTCGGGGAGTTGATCAGGAGCGATCTGGCCTCGCAGGTTCCCTCAAGATCCGCGAGAGAAGGCTGGAATCCCCATTCGGCGCGGGCCGTGACGGCCACCGCCATCGCTCCGGTGGCGCGGATCGTGCCGGGATAGGTCGCGTAGTAGGGGTCGATGTACAGCGCCGCGTCACCCGGGTCGCACGCCGTCATGTGGGCGGCTAGAAGGGCAGCCTGTCCGCCTACCGTAATCACCACGTTGTGTCGCTCCGTATTCACGCCGGTCATACTGGCAATTCGCTTGGCGACAGCATCACGAAGCCCGTCAGTTCCAGGAATCGTCGCATAACCGGTGTGTCCGCCAACCGCGGAGTCATGCATCGCCTTGAGGATCGCCGGGTCCGTCTTTCGGTCATGTTCACCGACCGTCAGTTCGATGACGGGCAAGCCACGATCCCTCATGGCGCGGCTCTTGCGATAGATGTCCCACCCATCCGAGCCGCCGCCTGTCAGGGTCTTGATGCGATGCGGGAGTCTGGTCATGCGTTACAAGGGCGGCAACTTGCGCGGCAAGTCAATCGATTGTTGCCAAGAGAATTTGGCCGTTGACTGATGCCGGTGCGAAAACTCTTTGCACTCGTCGTTGACCGCCGCTATTGTCGGGAGCATGAACCGCATCTGCATCATCTGCTGCATTATCCGCTGACATCGTTCACGCGGGCCGGTTCTTCCTTACCTTGAAATGACCTTGTCGGAGCCCGCGAGGGACAGGTTTGCCCAAAAGGTTGGCTCATGACGAATATCCAGCTCCATGACACTGCAACACGGACGAAGAGGCCGTTGGAACCCTTGGTCAGGAACGGGCATCCGACGATGTATGTTTGCGGGCCAACGGTTTATGACAGGGCCCATATCGGGAATGCGCGACCGGTCATAGTCTTCGACATGCTCTTTCGGCTTCTCCGCCATGTGTACGGGCCTGACCGGGTGACATATGTGCGGAATTTCACGGATGTCGACGACAAGATAAACGCTCGCGCCGTGGCTGAGAGGCGCCCCATTCGCGAAATCACTGAAGAGACGGCACGATGGTATCTCGACGACATGGCCGCCGTTGGCGCGCTCGTGCCGGATGCCATGCCGCGTGCAACCGAATGGATCGAGGAAATGGTTGAAATGGTCATTGCCCTGATCGAAAGGGGCCATGCCTACGAGGCCGAAAGCCACGTGCTTTTCCGGGTACGCTCCTGTCCCGGGTACGGAGACTTGTCCGGGCGTTCCGTCGACGACATGATTGCCGGCGCCCGCGTCGAAGTGGCGCCTTTCAAGGAGGATCCGATGGACTTCGTTCTTTGGAAGCCATCGGACGAGCAGACTCCGGGATGGAACAGCCCCTGGGGTCGTGGAAGGCCTGGCTGGCACATTGAATGCTCGGCCATGGCAGCGGGCCTTCTGGGAGAGCGTTTCGACATTCATGGCGGCGGCAACGACTTGGTCTTTCCGCACCACGAGAACGAGATCGCACAATCGCGATGCATGGGTCATGAATTCGCGAGACTCTGGATGCACAACGAAATGCTCCAGGTCGAAGGGAAGAAGATGGCCAAGTCCTTGGGCAATTTCTTCACCTTGCGCGACCTCTTGGACGGAAACTGGAGCGGCGGCTGGAACGTGCCCGGCGAAGTGATCCGGCTTGTGTTCCTTTCGACGCACTATCGAAGGCCGATGGATTGGACCGAGGACAGGGCTCGTGAAGCCGAGGCGACGCTTCGGAAGTGGTACGCTATGGTGAAAACCTTGACGTCCGGTTCGTGGCGGAATGCAGATATTTCACTTCTTGTGAACGCATTGTCGGATGATCTTAACACCCACGAAGCCTTGGCATCGTTACATCGTTTCGCCGCCAACGAGGACGTGGCAGCATTGGCATCCGGATTGGAGTTTCTTGGGTTGATGACCGACCGCGTGCCGGCCTGGGCTCGAGAGGCCGTTCCGTCCGAAGACGTGTCTGACCTGGTGAATGCGCTGCTTAGTGAGCGCGCGACTGCGAGGGCGGCGCAGGATTTCGTGCGGGCGGACAGCCTTCGGGAAGGTCTCGTGGCAGCTGGAATTGTCATCAAGGACACGTCGGCGGGTGTTGATTGGCACATTGGGCCAAGCTTCGACCAAGACAAGCTGGAGGCTCTGAAATGAAGGCGGAACGACTCTTTCTGTTTGACACGACGCTTCGGGATGGCCAGCAGACTCAGGGCGTCCAGTTCTCGACCGAGGAAAAGACGGAGATCGCGCATTTGCTTGACGCCCTCGGCCTGGACTATGTCGAGGGCGGTTGGCCCGGGGCGAACCCCACCGACGACGCCTTCTTCGACAAGCGTCCGGAGACTCGCGCGACCTTTACCGCGTTCGGCATGACGAAGCGGGCAGGGCGCTCGGCGGAAAACTGCGATGTCCTGGCTGCGGTGCTGAACGCAGGGACGTCCGCTGTCTGCCTCGTAGGCAAGACCCATGACTTTCATGTCGAGAGAGCGCTCGGAATCTCTTTGGACGAAAACCTGAACGGCATTCGCGAGAGCGTTGCGCATCTGGTGAAACAAGGCCGCGAAGCGATTTTCGATGCCGAGCACTTCTTCGACGGCTACAAGGCAAGTCCCGAATACGCACTTGACTGCATACAGGCAGCATTTGAGGCAGGGGCTCGCTGGGTGGCGCTGTGCGACACGAACGGGGGCACGTTGCCTCACGAAGTCTCCGAGATCACGTCGGCTGTCATCAATGCTGGAATCCCCGGCGACAACCTGGGCATCCATGCCCACGACGACACCGGCAATGCCGTCGCAGGCACGCTGGCGGCCGTTGATGCGGGCGCGCGCCAGATTCACGGCACGCTCAACGGTCTTGGCGAGCGCTGCGGAAACGCGAATCTCACGACGTTGATTCCGACGCTTATGCTCAAGGAGCCGTACGCGAGCCGGTACGAGACCGGCGTCAGCAAGGGGGCTCTTGCGCGCCTGACACGCACAAGCCGTGCTCTGGACGACATCTTGAATCGCGTGCCGCTCCGGTCTGCTCCCTATGTTGGAGCGTCCGCGTTTGCTCACAAGGCAGGACTTCACGCCTCAGCGATTGCGAAGGACCCGAAGACCTACGAGCACGTTGACCCGGCATCGGTTGGCAACGCCCGCGTGGTTCCGATGTCGAACCAGGCTGGCCAGTCGAACCTCATCAAGCGATTGTCCGAAATGGGCATCAGCGTCGAAAAGGGAGATCCGGCCCTCGCTGCCATTCTTGGAGAGGTGAAGCGAAGAGAAGCGCTCGGCTATGCCTATGACAGCGCCCAGGCAAGTTTCGAACTGCTTGCGCGCGCAGCACTTGGCCTCTCGGCTGAGTTCTTCGAAGTTGAGCGTTACCGTGTGATATCG
Source organism: Boseongicola sp. SB0662_bin_57 (assembly GCA_009839535.1). Classification (GTDB taxonomy): domain Bacteria; phylum Pseudomonadota; class Alphaproteobacteria; order Rhodobacterales; family Rhodobacteraceae; genus JAJEFO01. The sequence goes on from VXPN01000033.1 coordinate 3,883, forward strand.
GAGCGGCGGCGCAACGCACGCGGCGAGATCGTTGTCGAGTCTGAGGCCGTCGTCACGATTTCGACGGGAGAAGGGCAACAGACAAGCTACTTCAAGAACGAACATGCCCAGGACCTGCATGACGACGGACCGGTCAACGCGCTTTGGCAGGCGCTCAAGTCAGATCTCGGACCGTTTCAGTCGCAGATTCAGGACGTGCGTCTGACCGACTTCAAGGTGCGAATCACGCAGGGCGGCACAGAAGCCGTGACCCGCGTCATCATCGACTTTGCGGATGATTCGGGGCGGTTCTGGTCAACCGTGGGCGTGTCCGCGAATATCGTTGATGCCTCGTTCGGGGCGTTGCTGGACGCGGTGAACTGGAAACTCGTTCGCGAAGGGGGCGAGTTGGACAAGGCCGCGGAGTGACGCAGCTCGTGCCCAATCCGTACATGACGATTCAAAGCGACGGGGTTCGCACATTGCGCCTGGCGTGTCCGAAATGAGTCTTCAGGCGGTCGCGGACATTGTTGCCAAGGGCGATCCTGATCGATTCGACGCCTGCATGGCAGCACCGGTTGCGGCACGTGCCGTGC
>VXPN01000096.1 GCA_009839535.1 Boseongicola sp. SB0662_bin_57
CATCCTGGTGCCGACCCTGGTGGACATCTGCGGGCTGAACGCCACGCTGCGCGAGATCCTGGAAAACACGGCGGCGTTGACCGCCGGCCTCTGCGGCACGCGTCGGGAGGCAGGTGCTTGCGACGCAGGCCCGTCGATCGGCATCACTGCACTTGGTGCGACAGGGACCGCGGTCACTTCGCTCGTGTCGGCACTTGGCGCAAGGGGCCAGGAGAGCACGGTGTTCCATTCCAATGGCTACGGAGGGGCGGCCTTTGCACGGTTCGCGGAGCGTGGCGCGCTCCGCGCCATAGTTGACCTGACGCCGCACGAACTGACGCGCATTCATCTTGCCGGCAGCCATGTGCCGATGCCGAACCGGTTCAGCGCCGGGGCGGAACTTCCGAGAATCGTTCTGCCAGGCGGGTTGAACTTCATTGGCTTGGGCGAGGAATCACTGCTTCCGGAAAGATATCTCGATCGTCCGCGCTATGCGCATTCCAGCTTCTTCACCCATGTAAAGCTCCTGGAGGCGGAAATGCTTGTCGTCGCGGAAGCACTCGTGGACAGTCTCAACGCAACCACGGGGCCTGCCACGTTGATCGTGCCCATGGGAGGCTTTTCCCATCAGGATCGTGTCGGCGGCTTGATCGAGGATCCCGCGCTGCGGCAGGTCTTTCTTGACCGCGCTGTGGAATCGCTTCGCCGGGACATCGTGGTGACCGCGCTTGACGCGCACATTTCGGCGCCGGAGACCACGCGCGCGATCCTCGACGCGCTGGACGACCTTGGGCCACTCTGAAAGGGACCGGAACCTTGTCTGACATTGACGAAAAGAAGGATGCATTGATCGCCACGGCCAGGCGCTGCTTTGACCTGCGCCTTCAGACCAATGCCGGCGGCAATCTCTCGGTCCGGCTCGATAGCCAGGATGCAATCCTCATCAAGCCATCCGGAGTCGGGTTCAACGAATGCAGTCGCGACAACCTGCAGGTCGTGCACATGGACGGCAGGATTGAGCCTAGCCCTCACAAGCCGTCCAAGGACTTGGGATTTCACCTTGGCCTTTACCGTACGCGCGATGACATACGCGCAATCGTTCACTGCCACAGCCCTTGGGCGACGGGCTACGCAAGCGCCGGTCTTGAGATCCCATGCCTGACAGTGCAGTCGATCGAGAAAATTGGCCGGCTGCCCCTGATTCCGCTGTCATCCAGGGGCGGACCTCAAACCGAGCACGAAATCAGCCCGGTCTTCAGCGACCCCGGAATCGTGGCCGCAGTTCTGGCCAATCATGGCACGATCGGAGTCGGCCCGTCACTCATGAGCGCCCAGTACCTGGCCGAGATCATCGAGGAGACCGCGCATGTCGCGTATCTGCGCGATGTGCTGGCGGCCGTGCACGGGAAGCACGGGAATGGCCTGCCACGGTTCGGAAAGGCCGAAGACGCGGATGCCCACGTGACCTGAAGGACAACTGAATCCGTCGAAGGCAAGCACAGGATTCGTGCCAGGTTGCGGGAACACGGACGCACCGCGACCCAAGGACCATGCGGCGGGGGCCGGCTCGCACCGATCCCTGCCAGCCTTGCGCTTCAACCGACGAGGTCGGAGTCTTCGCGTCGGACGGCGATGACGGTCGAGCGCGCCAACGCGCCATCGCCATCCGGAAACGTGCCTCGTTCGCGATGCCCAGATCGGGCGGACCGGCACAAGTTCGGAATTCGGGCATCGAAAACCAGGCTTCCGCGACGCAACGCGTCCGACATGCGCAGGAGCATGACAAGATTGTTCGACGGACCGCCTTCCGCGCCCTCTCCTGGACTCGTTGGTGAAGCCCTGAAGTTCTACGAGACGCTGTCCAAGGAGAACATGGCGACGGTCGCGTTCGCCCAAGAATCGGGCGCTGCCGTCGGTTCCATCACTTTCGTCGATGGCGGCGCGATAGCGGAGGCCGGTTCACCGGACGACATCCTTGGCGCACCAGCCGGCCACGCTTGCGGCTGCTTCTGCAAGCCTCTAGAGAGCGGATCATCTGACAGGTGCGACCCAATGAGTCACGGATACGATACCGGGCGGCTGAATTTGCCGTTTGTTGGCATTTCGACATTTGCGAAGGCGCCCTATGAACCCGACTGGACCAGGATCAACGCCGACGTGGCGATTCTGGGCGCACCGTTTGACTTTGGCACCCAATGGCGCGCGGGCGCCCGGTTCGGCCCGCGGAGCATTCGTGAGGCTTCGACCCTGTTTTCGTTCGGCCATGCAGGTGCCTACGACCACGAAGACGACGTCACCTATCTGGCCGACACGCGCATTGTCGATCTTGGCGACGCTGACATCGTTCATACCGACACGCTCGCCAGTCACGCCAACATCGAAGCCGGCGTGCGCGCCATTCTTGGTTCGGGAGCGATGCCCGTTGTCCTTGGCGGCGACCATTCGGTCAACATTCCCTGTGTCGCCGCATTTTCGGATCAGGAGCCGATTCACGTCGTGCAGATCGACGCGCATCTCGACTTCGTGGATGAACGGCACGGGGTTCGATTCGGTCATGGCAACCCGATGCGTCGTGCCGCGGAACGCGCCTGGGTCTCCGGCCTGTCGCAGATCGGGATGCGGAACGTCTCGTCAACGGCAAAGGAGGGATATGACGATGCGCGCCGGATGGGTTCGGACATCGTCTCGGTCCGCCAGTTCCGTGCCATGGGCATCGACGCCATGCTGGACCGGATTCCTGGCGGCGCAAGATACTACGTCACGATAGATATCGACGGATTTGACCCGTCGATCGCGCCGGGAACGGGCACGCCCAGCCACGGCGGCTTTCTCTATTACGAAATCCTGGAGTTCCTGGATGGCCTTGCCCGCCGTGGCGCCGTTGTCGGAATCGACCTTGTCGAGGTTGCGCCGGACTACGACCGCTCAGGCGCTACCGCGATCCTCGCCGCACAGCTGCTCCTGAACCTCATCGGGCGGATCTTCGCGCCCAACAGGCCCAACGTGCCTGCAGATGATGGTGCGAATCTCGTCACCTGAAAGCGTCACGGTCTGCCGAGCGCGGTCGTGGTCGCGGCGGCAAGGCACCTATTGTCCGAACAGTCCGGCACATCCGGGGCCGGACATGCGGAACACCGGATCCTGCGCAAACTTCGCCTCGAACTCGGCCGAAATCTCGTCGACCAACTTGATGGCATCCTCGGCGTCGGTCGAAACCGCGCCGATAACCACCTTGACGGCTTCGCTTTGCAGATTGCCCGAAGGTTCCAGCCACTGTCCGCTGGCATCGATTACGGTAAGCCCTGCCCGGAAGCGTGGCGTGATGGTATCCTTGAGGAAAGTCTCCCATTCCTTTTCGCTGACGGTGTTGCCCGCCGCATCGGCCAGCCCGAAGAAAAGCCGGAATTCCGTCACTGGGCTGAGACCCTCCGGGCATCCGGTGCCTGCACTCGCCCATGTTGCAGGACCGCACAGCAGCAGCCCGAGGAACATCCAGAGGTACGTCCTGGCGTTTGTCATGCAGCAATTCCCATGCCTGCGCATCCTGGAACATTCATGCGGTCATTCCTACAAGGCGAGGTCACGGCTTTCAATCCCGAGCGGACCGCTGCGCCCGGCGGCACGGGCCCAACAAGCATTTCACGAGCTTCAGGTCCCGGTCGGCATCGATGAGGAGGGCGCACTTGTTGCCCAGATCCAAGGTCCGCACCTCGTTGCCGCTTGGCTGCGGCAGCCAGAAGAAACAACCGCTTCTTGCCAGGAGTCTGCACCTGAGGCGCGCCCGGAACACCGCAAACCCAGGCGCCTTCGATGTTCATCACCTGTACCGGGACGAACAGGCAGGAATCCGGTTTCCGATCATTTCCGTGATGGCCAGGCTGCTTGATGCCCTTGTCCACAAGACGCCGTTCGGTGTGGCGGAACAGGTTGGGGTTGGCGGCGAACCGGCGGTCGACTTGACTGACTGTCGCGTCGTTGATCGTCTTGCGCAGTTTGTGCCAATTGGGCAGACCGACAATGCGCCGCGGGGTCCAACTCGATCAAGGCGTCGCGGCTGTGCGGATTGCTGTCGAAGTTCCGGTCGCCGAAGCCCCTGCCGATGAGCGCATGATTGCCCGGACCGTCGCAGTCCTCATGGATTGCCACGTTCTTGCTGCCCTCCACGGACGGCATCTTCTGTCCCGTTGCAATGCGCTGCAACGCCAGGAGCTCTCCAGTCAGGCGTTTCTCGCATGTTGCGCCTTGCCGGGGGCCGCAACTTTCCATGTGTCAGTTGCGGAACATTGGTGGTCGTGCATCGACCCAGGCACCGTTCGCCTTGCCCGATTCCGCGACGGCGTGGATTGCGGCCACTGAGCGCAACCCGTCCTCCGCGCCGGGCACGAAGTCGGCAGCATCGTCCGCCTCACGACCTTCCTTTCTGGCGCGGATGTGTTCGGCGAGATCGCGGTAAATGTTCGCGAAAGCAAGCGGCA
>VXPN01000456.1:0-3270 GCA_009839535.1 Boseongicola sp. SB0662_bin_57
CTCCATGTCTTGAAGCGTGTCCTTCTGCGCCTCCGCAAAGCGGCGGACATTGTCATGGGCGAACCGGATGTCGTCCTTGAGACGGCCAGGCACCGCTGCACATGCCGCCTCGATTTCGGCAGGCGTGACGATGACGTTGCCGTCGTACCGGTCGAACTTGGCGGCGAACTCCATCGCGGTCGTGTCTCCGCCGGCCCTGATGGCGTCGAGCATGCCCTGCACGGTGTCGCGCACATCCGCTGCATCGGATGTAGAGGTCAACGTGGCCTTCTTGAGGTATTCCCTTGTCATCGGACGCCCTGCCTTCTTGCCTAGCCTGCGGTCCAGCCGCCGTCGACGAGGAGCGACGTGCCGGTCACCATGGCCGCCGCGTCAGAGGCAAGATAGACCGCCGCACCCATGATGTCCTCGACCTCGGCCGGGCGGTCCAGCTTGATCTTGTCCATGATCCAGGCGCGCCGTTCGTGGTCTTCGAATGCCTTGCGGGTAAAGTCCGTCATGACGAATGTCGGACAGATCGTGTTGATGCGGATCCTGTGCGCCGCCCATTCGATGGCCATTGCCTTGACCATTCCCTCGACGCCGAACTTGGTCGCGCAATAGACCGCGCGTTCCTGCCCCCCGACATGCCCCATCTGGGAGGAAATGTGGATGATCGATCCGCCCCGGCCTGCCTTGATCATGCCCTTTGCCGCACCCACCGAGAGAAAGTAGGCGCCACGCAGGTTGACGTTCATGACCGCGTCGTAGTCCTCGGGCAGCGTTTCCGTGGCCGGGCCGTGCCGGGCGAGCCCCGCCGAGTTCAGCACGACGTCGAAAGGCGCTTGCGAGGTGAGCGCGGCGGTCATGCTGTCCAGATCGGCCTGGTCGAATTCGAGCACCTCGGCGCTGCCTCCGCGATCCGCGATTTCGCCGACAGTCTCTTCAAGCTTGTCGACACGACGTGCTGCCGCCACGACATGCGCACCAGCCTCGCCGAGCGCTGCGGCGCAGGCTTGTCCGATGCCGGACGACGCCCCAGTGACCAAGGCGCGCTTGCCTTCCAGCCGAAATGAGGGGGTGGTCGGCAGTGCCATAAGATGCGCTCCGGTTCAGCCAAGGGCGGAATTTCCGTGCCCGTCGCTATCAGTTGCGTGAGGGGATTGCCAGTCCATGCTATGACGGGTTTCGAGGCGCAATGCCGTTTGGCGTCGAAGCCGAGGGCCGGTGATGCAACGGGTTTCGTTCCGTACCGCAGTGCAATGCCGGGTTCACCAAGTATCTTGCAGCCGTGGAGCGATTCCGCCGCGCTCCCGGACGGAGCTGTCCCGCCGCACCGTTTGTCGCCAGGTCGCCGACGGCACGTTCCCCGGACAGATCAGGACCGGATTGCAGGTTCCCTCGCGTGGGGGACGGAGGAAGAAGCCTGGAATGGCCGACACCCGGTGGCGCTTCCGCAGCGAGAGACGGATCAGCGACTATCGCGCGCCGGTCGGGCGGAATACGGGGGCGACGCAGAATCTCTCGAGCCGCTGGAGGAATTTCAGAGGTCCTGACCTCGGGAGGCGACCATAGGCTCTGAGCAGACCGCATTGGCCAGACAAAAAAGCTCCTTCGGGGACTTTTCTGACATTCCAGGCGCGTGGCGAACTGTTGAGGTTCCATGAACCACGATGCAGGCGCTGAAGTCGCTGATCATTTTCCAAGAGGTATGAAAGCAAGGGGTCGGGCATCCGAGCCGCCAGCGAATTCCAGGAAATGTGGTTCACGAGAGTTGCCGGCGTCAACCCTCGAGGTAAGGACGTCAGAATTGGTGCTGTCCATCACCCGATTGATCGACTGGCGGATGGCACGCGCGGACCATGAGAAGGCCATGCCCGGCGCCCGTGACAGTGCGTCAACTGAACCGGGCGACGATGACACACAAGACCGCGATCCGCGTCACTGTTGAAAGCCTCGCATGACCGGACGTGATGAGCGGGCAGTTGACATCTTATGGGATGTCTATGAGCTAATTCTCATGAGGCTGGTTCTGGATACCAACGTAATCGTAGCAGCGTTCCGGAGCCGCAGCGGGGCGAGCAACCTGTTGCTGCGGTTCGTCGACCGGGGCATGGTGACACCGCTATGTTCCACAGCGCTCTTCCTGGAGCATGAGGCGGTGCTGAGCCGTGAGGAAACCCGGAATGCAACAGGCCACGGCTTGGAGGAAGTCGTGACGGCCATGAGTGCGCTTGCCGCGATGTCCGAGGGCGTCGATGTCTCGTTTCGGACGCGGCCTGTGCTGGCCAACGCCGCGGACGAGATGGTGCTAGAGGCCGCCTTGAACGGAGGGGCGGAGGCCATCGTGACGCATAACGTCAGGGATTTCCACCCGGCCCTGCGGCTGGGCGTGACCATCGCAAAGCCGGGAGAGATCGTCAGGAGGTTGAACACATGATACGGACCCAACGCTACAAATACCCGCTGCAACTGCCGCATTCGCTCAAGGAGACGGCGGCACGTCTTGCCAGGGAGGACAGTGTGTCACTCAACCAGTGGATCGTTTCGGCCGTTGCGCAGAAGATCGGGGCCGTGGAGACGGCTGAAGAATTTTTGAAGTCGCGTGTCGGCAAGGCGAAGCGCGGCGATTTGACGAGGCTTCTTGATCGTGCGCCAAATGTCCCTCCGACGCCGGTGGATGCAATCAAGGGGGACCATGTAGTTGACTGAAATGGTGGAATGCGACACGTCCCGGGGGCAAGACAGAAGGGCGGGATTCCCACCGATCGTCGACACGGCAATGAGTGGCCACGCCCCTTGCTCGTTTCTGAAAGTTCAGGCATACGAGGAGCGTTGGCTACCTCTGCTGGCCCGTGAAGTCAGCCGGAGGGACGGAACGTGTCGCGTTTCAGAAAGCGGCATAAGTCTCCAATCAAGACTGACGGGGCACATGTCCCATTGCCCACGCCGCCCATCGTGCACGCCATTCCTTCTGCAGGCGGTGGGAAGCCTCGATGGAGAATCTATCGCGATCGGGTCGTGAGCGTTCGGAGGGCGTAGGCTGGCCGATCATGGACAGCTGAATCGACGCTGCAATTTCCAGCGCCCACTTGACCCTTCGACCGAGGACAAGAACGCTGCGTCCGGACGTTCAGGATGCGCGCCTCGACCTGCCTTGCGGCAAGCCAGGCGAGCCGCCGATCACTGCAATGATGGTAGCGGAGGAGGGACTTGAACCCCCGACACAAGGATTATGATTCCTCTGCTCTGACCAACTGAGCTACTCCGCCACAAGAGACGGCACTCGTA
>VXPN01000456.1:3370-4449 GCA_009839535.1 Boseongicola sp. SB0662_bin_57
CGAAGCGACTTGTGCGTCGTTGACGTGACCACATGTGCGTGCGGCACCGGCGAGGCGTGGACGCCGCCCGCGACAAGACCGGCGATGTGCGCCATGTCCACGTGGAGCCATGCGCCGACTTCGTCCGCGATTTCCCGGAAGGCCGCCCAGTCCCACGAGCGGGAATAGGCCGTGCCGCCGGCAAGCATGAGCTTCGGCCTGTGCTCCAATGCACGCGCCCGGACCTCGTCCATGTCGAGAAGGTGGTCCTGCTGGCGAACGCCGTAGGAGACGACGTTGAACCACTTGCCCGACATGTTGACGGGCGACCCGTGGGTCAGGTGTCCGCCAGAGTTCAGGTCCAGGCCCATGAACGTGTCGCCAGGCTGGAGCAGCGCAAGGAACACGGCCTGGTTCATCTGGCTTCCGGAGTTCGGCTGGACATTGGCGAAACCCGCGCCGAAGAGTTCCTTGGCGCGTTCGATGGCCAGCGTCTCCGCCACGTCGACGAACTGGCAGCCGCCGTAGTATCGCTTGCCGGGATAGCCTTCGGCGTACTTGTTCGTCAGCACCGATCCCTGCGCCTCGATCACGGCGGTCGACACGATGTTCTCGGATGCGATCAGCTCGATCTCGTCGCGCTGGCGGCCGAGTTCGGCCCGCATTGCGGCGAAGAGTTCCGGGTCGCGGGTTTCAAGCGCTTCGGCAAAGAACCCGGAATCGCGGTGCTGGACATTCATGGCGAGACTCCCGTGCGGACATGGCGGTTTCTATATCGATTGAGGCCGTCCGGAAAGCGTCGAATCCGGCACATCGGCGCGATGCGGCGTCCTGTCTCCCGAATTCAAGGTCTTGAGTTCGGGAGAGACGCGGGCAATCGTGCCACCAACGGACGGAGGGATCATGCGGTCGGAAAGGGCGGTTTCATTTCGCGCGAGCGAGGCGGAGGTGGCGCAGGAGGCGCTGACGGACCTGACCGGACGGTTCGGGCAGTCAACGCCGGACGAGGCGGACGTGATCGTGGCTCTTGGCGGTGACGGTTTCATGCTGGACACGCTCAAGGACGTGCAGCCCTTGGACAAGCCGGTCTACGGGATGCA
>VXPN01000521.1 GCA_009839535.1 Boseongicola sp. SB0662_bin_57
CCTTCAACCCTCCCCGCATGCTGGTGCGGAGAGGGTCTTCTTGTCAATTCCCGCACTCTACGTGCAGGCGCCGATCCAGGGATCAACGACGTCGCGGTTTGCCGCCAGCCACTCGTCCGCCGCCTCTTCCGGCTCAAGCTCGTCCGTGTCGACGAGCTTCGCCATCTCGGCAATCTGCGGGTTCGTGAAGCTGAGCTTGGTCAGCACGCAGTAGGCGCTCGGCCACTTGTCAGGCATTCCGTCCCAAGCAGCCTTCTTGAGATAACCGTTGGCTGGATTGCCGCAGTCGTACAGCGCGTCCGGATTCGGGCCCTTGGACGGATCGGAGTCGCAACCGTCCTCCCATGTCGGGAATTCGACAAACTCGCCGGGCCAGACGGCTTCGGCGAAGTTCGGCGTCCAGTTGAACACGACGACCGGGCGCTTCTCGGGTTCCGCAGCGCCGATCTCGGCCCAGAGAGCCGCCGCCGACCCGGCGTTCACCACGACGAAGTTCATGCCAAGCGCCTCGACGCGTTCCTTGCCATGCTTCAGCCAGTCCACCGGACCGTCAAGATAGCGGCCCTTTCCGCCGGATTCCGCCGTCGCAAAGATCTCTGCGCAATCGTTCAGCGCCTGCCAGTCCGGCAGTCCAGGGCACGCGTCCTTGGTCCACATCGGGTACCACCAGTCCTCGCGCGTAACGGCGTCATGATCCCCTGCGTCGTGGAGGCCCCCCTTCGAGAGCGCCTCGCGGAAGGAATGGCCGAACGCGCCTTCCCAGACTTCCAGTTCCAGCGCGACGTCTCCGAGCCGGACCGACTCGTAGACTGCCTGGCTGTCCGTCGTGACGAACTCGACGTTGAGGCCCATTTCCTCGTACATTTGTCCGACCACGTTCGACATCACGATCTGGCTTGACCAGTTGTGAATCGGTATGATGATCGGATCGTCACTGTCTGCCGCGGTCGCGGCAAGCGGCGTGGCCAAAGCGGTGGCCAGCACCATTGCAGATAGCTTCTTCATGTTTTCCTCCCTTGGATCTCGAAGCTTGTTCGGCCCGCGGGTTGATCCCGCGTTGTCATTCAGATTTTCAGGTAGTCTTCCAGGCTGTCATCAAGTGCATCCTTCCACGGCGTGTGGTGCGGAGGCGCCATCGTGCCGGTCATCGGGCTGGAATAGCCGTGATCCCGGAACGTCATGATGTCCTTCTTCTTGTGTTTCTTCCACTCGTAGAATGCCTTGGATGCCGCTGCAATGTCAAAGCTCGGATAGTCGGTGTCGGCGATCAGCTCCTTGGTGTAGTCGGCCTGGTAGTCGATGCAGGCATAGTCGTCCTCGAGAGCCGCCTCGGCCTCCTGCCGCGCCTTGACGTCGGCTTCGCGGGCAGCGAGGTCCGGAACCCCGATCCGGCCCATGATGATGTCACGAACGTACCAGGCCTGGGCATCGAACATGTTGAAGGTGAACCACTGGTCCTGCATTCCGAGATAGAAGAGGTCCGGATTCCGGTTCCAGACGACGCCCTTGTACAAGTCGTTTGACGCCAGGACATTCGGCGTCTTCAGCCTCAGGTCATCCGGCAGGAAGGGGAAATGGTGCAGGTAGCCCGTGCACAGGATTATTGCATCGACCTTCTTCGACGTACCGTCCTTGAAATGCGCGGTGCGTCCTTCGACCCGTTCCAGCGCCGGCACGACAGCCCAGTTGTCAGGCCATTCGTAAGGCATCGGAGCCGTCCGCCAGCATGACGTGATCGACTTCGCCCCGTATTTCCAGCATTGGGACCCGATGTCCTCGGCCGAATAGGAAGTTCCGAGAATCAGGACATCCTGGCCCGCGAACTCCCGCGCATCGCGGAAGTCATGCGCATGCAGAATGCGGCCGTTGAAGGTCTCGAAGCCGGGATACTCGGGAACGCTGGGGACCGAGAAGTGGCCCGTGGCAACGACGACATGGTCAAACTCCTCGCGGACTTCCGCATCCGCGACTTCGTCGCGCGCGGTCACCTCAAAGCCGCCGCCATCAAGCGTGCGGACATCACGCACGATGGTGTTGAAGCGGATCTGGTCGCGGACGCCGGCCTTCTCCACCCTTCCCTTGATGTAGTCAAAGAGCACCGACCTGGGCGGATAGCTGGCGATCGGCTTGCCAAAGTGCTCTTCGAACGTGTAATCGGCAAATTCCAGGCCTTCTTTCGGGCCATTTGACCAAAGGTAGCGGTACATGGAGCCATGGCACTGGTTGCCGTGCTCGTCCACGCCCGTACGCCACGTATAGTTCCAAAGCCCGCCCCAATCATCCTGCTTTTCGAGGCACACGACTTCCGGGACATCCGCGCCCATTTCGACGGCGGACTGGAACGCCCGCAACTGCGCCAGTCCCGACGGTCCGGCTCCTATCACGCACACGCGCTTTTTCATGGCATGTCCTCCACAAGTTTCTCTATTCTGGTCGATGCCGGAAACGCATTTCAGGATATCTCCGGCTCTGATGTCGACATGTTCCAGTCAGGCTCGAATCCCAGGACCTCGATTCCGGGCGGCAGGGACGGGTTGAAGAGCGTGTTATGCGCTACCGTTGCCTCGTGAAGCGGATTGTGCGGCGCCAGCTTCCAGACACGGCAAGAGAGGGTGAATCTCTGCGCATAGGCATCGAAAAGCAAAAGGACTTTCTGAGACTTTCGGATTCTGGCCGCAATGATCGACCCGGGCGGAAACGTCGCCGTCAGAACGTCCGAAAACAGCGCGGCGCTTTGGTAGTATGCGGCCGAAAAGTACTCCAGCGCGGCCGCGCGCCGCTGGGCCGGATCATTGGTTCTTGCGGCCATATGCGTCATCTCGGGCGTCAGCGAGTGCGCCGGCGCCCTGTTCAGGACCGTGACAAAGCGACCGAAGGCCTCGTCGTGTCCTGGCAGGTACAGGGTCGGGGTGACGGCGTCGTCGGGTCTTCCCGCGCCGCCGCGCATCGAAATTTGCCGCACCCGGCATTGCCACTTGAGAAACGCCTTTCTGAGCGGCGTGGACGAGCCGAATTCTCCAAGCGTGGCAACACGAGCAGTCATGCCACCTTCCTCGCCGTCCTGTCGCGCCTGACGCGATAGTTCCTGTCATGATCAAGGCTCGGAATCCGCGACGCGAATTCCTCCACGAGGCCAAGGTCCAACTGCGCATGCACCACGCCGGGCAGCGCGCCTCCATCGCTCAGCACATCCCCCCATGGGTTCACGACGAGCGAATGACCGTAAGATGCGCCGCCACCGGCAACGGGTCCAACGGCACAAGCCGACACGATGAAGCACGTGTTCTCGATCGCCCTCGCCTGATTCAGCACGTGCCAATGCGCCTTTCCGGTCGTCCTTGTGAAGGCTGCCGGACAGGCAATGATCTCGGCGCCTTCCTGCGCAAGGTCGCGAAACAGCTTGGCGAAGCGGAGGTCATAGCAAATCGTGTGACCGAGAGCGACCAGCGGCGTCTCGTAGACCACGGCGGTGTCACCTGGCTGAACCGTGTCGCTTTCCCGGTACACGGCACCGTCTGCAAGGCTGACGTCGAACATGTGGATCTTGTCGTAGTGCCCGAGAATCTCGCCATCCGGACAAATCATGTAGCCACGGTTCAAGATCCTCTCGCCTGGCCCGTTCACGGCGAGCGAACCGATGTTCATCCAGACGCGCCGGCGTGCGGCCACTTCCCTCAGCGCCGCCAGCACTTCATGGCTCTCCTCCGGCGCCGCCGGGGGACAGAGCCGCGGCCCGTCCGAAACGAGCCCGCCGCAGTATTCAGGCAGGAACAGCATTTCCGCTCCCGACTGCGCCGCGGCCTCTGCCATCGGCACCGCTTCATCAATGGCCGCCTCCATGCTGGGCATGGGCCGCGTCTGAAGGCAGGCGATGTGCAGCGGGCTTCGCATGTCAGAACTTCGTGTAGGCTTTCCGGAGCGTGACCAGGGGATGGCGGTCCGACATCTGGAACTTCAGAAGAAGCTCGCGCGCAATCATGTCACGGTCCTGCTGATTGTCGGGCAGGTCGATGCTGTCCGGTATCCGAACCCAGCCGTTCACGTTGCGGTCGAAGACGGCAGGCCTGCCTTCCTCGTAACCCATGTGGACGTCCTCAAGCCAGTTCAGGTCGTCCCAGCCCATGAACTCCATGTAATTTCGGAGAAACGGCGTCAGGCGGTCGTGGTCCGGAACGAGATTGACGTCGTAGCGATAGCCGATATGCTGTCCGATCTCCTTCTCGCGCTCGGATTCCAGCCCGGCTGCATCGTTGATGAACTGGTCGACGTCCTTGATCTCGGACCCGCGATACTGTGTTCCGGCCATTGCGCCTGCTCCTCCCTACAGATGGTGATAGTCGTCTATGCCGACAGTGTGGCTCGTGCCTGCGAGCGGCACACCCGCCATGGCCGACGCTTCCATTGTCAGGGCGGCAAGATCCTCGGGTTCCAGCGAGTGCAGGTGCG
>VXPN01000295.1 GCA_009839535.1 Boseongicola sp. SB0662_bin_57
TCTCCTGCGCGATCCTCGCGTCCGTTGCCTTCTCGCTCAACGACGCCTCGGTAAAGTGGCTTAGCGGCGACTATCCATTGCACCAGTTGATCCTGATGCGGTCAGTTGTTGCGCTGTTGCTCACGCTTTCGATCGTGGTGCCGCTGGAAGGAGGCTGGTCAAGGCTTCGGACGCGGCGGCCCGTGATGCACGTCCTCCGGGGGTGTTGCGTCGTGCTGGCCAACCTTGCCTTTTTCAGTGGCATCGCGGTCATCCCGTTGGCCGAGGCAACGGCCGTGTTCTTCGTGGCACCTCTCCTCGTCACCGGATTTTCGGCGCTGTTTCTGAAGGAGCGGGTCGGCCTCAGGCGCTGGTCGGCGCTGGCGGTCGGATTCATCGGGGTTCTGGTAATTGTGCAGCCTGGTGCGGTGGAGTTCCGCTGGGCCATACTGCTGCCGATCGTGGCCGCCGTTGGCTATGCCACGTTGCACACGATGACCCGAAACATGGGCCTGACGGAACGCGCCTCGACCATGGCGCTCTACATCCAGTTGACCTTCATCGCTGTTTGCTCGGTCATGGGTCTCGTCTTTGGCAGCGGTCAATTTGCGGGCACGGGAAACCCCGCCATCGACTTCCTGTTGCGGGCGTGGGCGTGGCCGCCAGCGGAGGACCTGGCCGTCATCGTCGGTCTGGGCGTTTGCAGCGCCGCCGGAGGATATCTGATCTCGCAGGCATACCGGTTGGGCGAGGCGGGGTTGGTGGCGCCGTTCGAATACGGCACGCTGGTCCTGGCCGTTGTCTGGGGCTACGTCATCTGGAACGAACTGCCGGGGACGTTGTCCGCGCTGGGAATTCTCCTCGTGCTCGGGTCGGGAATCTACGTAGCCATCCGTGAAACCAAGTTCGGTGCCTTGCCGGGAGCAAGGCGGATTTCTGGGCGTCGATGACAGCCCATGTCTCCAGGCAGATCTAGGCTGACCGTGAGTCCCGGTTGCAATTGAGCAGCGTTCACGAGGAGGGTGGAGGTCCTTTCGCTGGTCCCGAACTCTTCATCGTATGGCCGAATGATGAGCACCGATTCCGGATCAAGTTCTGCGTCATTCTCATCGAGCACCGATCGTTTCGTCGGGCGGTCCGGGAACATCAGCTCGTCCTTCACTCCGGTGAACCGTCCATTGCCGAGACCCTGCGGATGTCGCCGGTGGCCTTGAGGGTTTTCAGGGCGCAGGCGTGTCGCCTATCTCGTGCACGACAATAGGAGGCATTCTCCATCTGTCAGCGACGCAACGAAACAAGATCGCCGATCCGCCAGACCGTCCGGAGCGGCAGGACGCGAATTCGCCTTGCCGGTGATCCGCACCTATTCCGCCGTTTCGGCCGCCGAGCCGAAAGCGGAAGAAACGATCAAATTGCCGCCAACGCGGATGCGGCCGGATCCGGCATGCTTCTCCGGCCGTTGGTCCTCTTTCAGAGGTCCGTCAACGACCTATCCGCACAGGCTGACGTACCACGTCAGCGAGAATCGAACACGCCATGGTTGGCTTTGCGGCCAGCTGCTTATGGGTGGCTGCACGTGCGGTTGCCCTGAGGGCCTGTTACAATCACAAAAGAACCCGCCGCTGTCGCGACGGGTTGCAATCTTGATGCTATGAGGGGGGCCGAAGCCGTCATTCTCAAAGCTTGACTGACATATACGAATCGTAAGGTGATTTGTCAATGTATGATCCGTTCACGCCGAACGAACTGCACCATCTTCCGAGTGTAATCTCAGCGCCCCGGTTTGCAACCTATCTTCGGGCGCGTGGGAATGATCGCGAAGGTGCCTTGGCACTTTACCGGTGGAACCTGGAAGTCTCGGCTGCGTTCGTGGGATCTCTGCATCTATGTGAAGTCGCGGTGCGCAATGGCATTGTGGACGCAATCGAAGCGGTTCATGGCGGCGCATGGCTTCATTCGCTCCATACCGACAGGTGGAGGCTACGACGCACAGCGCGACCTGCGGCACTGTGCAGCGCGCAACCAGACTGCAGGAATGGTCGTTGTTGGTCTGAAGCTGGCATTCTGGGAAAAGATGCTGACACTCCGGTTCGAGAGACAAATCTGGCAACATCACTTCGCTACAGCATTCCCCGGGCATGACACAGCCCTCAGCGTTAGTGACGCCATCGCGGCCTGCCGAGACGATCTGGAGCATGTTCGCCTGTTTAGGAATCGCATTGCACATCACGAGCCGATCTTTATCCGAAATCTTCAAGATGATCTTGCCCGCATCAGGCGGCTCATTCACTGGCGGAATCCTACAGCCGCTGCCTGGATGGCAAAGATCGAAACAGTCACGCCATTGATTCAAGCGTTGCCCTGAATCGTGCTTGCCCGAGAGTGCCTCCTAATTCCAGATCCTGGACGAATTCGTGTCGGTGACGGTGTATCGCCGCAAGCACGCAGTCCATTTGCTTCGGGGTTCGGGATCTACGGAGGTGCGTGCAAGCCGCGCCGGAACAGTGGGCTAGCGTCCGGCCCGCGCCTCGAAGACGGTTCGCAGGAATGTCCCGATCAGCGGGAACCGCGTGACGGTCACGAGATGCTAGCTCAGAGAAACGCACTCCATTGGACAATCAAGCAACACCTAAGGAAATGAAAATGCCCAACGAACGCCCCCTGTGCCAGATGAAGCGAATGGGGCTTATATCCGTGACTGAAATCGGCGCATCTCCGGGAAAGGCATTGCGGCTTGATGGCGTGTCGGATACCATGTGTGGGCGGGCGCTGAAGACGCCCATCCCCAAACGCTCGATGACGGAGCGACCACATGACAGATGAAGCACAGCCGGACGCCGGAATCAAGCGCATCAGGACCGTCACGCTCACGGCGTCGATCGGCGCCGCAACGCACTGCCGGCTGGACGCGTTCCTGCGACAGCAAGCCGAACTCTGGAACGCTGCCCTGGAAGAACGCATCGACTGCCACCGGAAGACCGGAAAGACCATCACCGCCTTCGACCAGATGAAGTCGCTGACCGAAATCCGAAGGGATGACGATGACTTCAGCCAGTTCCACGCAGCAACACAACGCTCCGTGCTTCTGCGGCTCGACAAGGCTTTCAAGCGGTTCTTCGATCAGGTCAGGCGCGGCGAAAGGCCGGGCTTTCCTCGCTTCAAGGGCCGGAATCGCGGCATCCGGTCGTTCGACGTTCCCGATCCGGTGATCCGCGACGGTTCGCTTTGGCTCAAGGGCATTGGCCGCTTCCGGCTTCCGTCCGTGCCGGACGCCAAGATCGTTCAGGCCCGCGTGGTCAAGTCCGCACTCCGCGTTTCTGTCCAGTTCGTCGTCGAACTCGAACAACAGCCTTCCGTCCCGGTCGGGGAACCCATCGGCATCGACATGGGCATCCACAACCGCGCCATCATGTCCAGCGGCGAGACCGTGCCCGCCGTCACCATCGACCGAAGGCCGCTCAAGCGGGCGCAACGCGTCGTGGCGAGAGCGAAGAAAGGCTCCGTGTCACGCCGCAGGAAGGTGAAGGCGCTCGCTCGCGAATGGGAGCGCACAAGGATACGGGAGCGCAACGCGCTCCACGAGATTTCGGCAAGCATCGTGAAACGCCACCGCCGGATCGCCGTCGAAGACCTCCAGGTCTCGAACATGATGCGGCACCCGACGCTGGCGCGACCGATCGCCGAACAGCAATGGGGACGGCTCGTGCAGCAACTGACCTACAAGGCTGAGAGCGCCGGTGGGGAAGTCGTGCGGGTCCGTCCCCAGCACACCAGCACGGACTGCCATGCCTGCGGGCACCGGCAGCCGATGCCGCTGGACGTGCGGGAGTTTGCCTGCGGTGGCTGCGATCTGGTGACGGATCGTGATGTCAACGCGGCACGGAACGTTCTCCGGCGCGGTGTCGCGCTGGCCGGGTGGGAAGTCGGTCCTTCGGGCCGTCCCGGCGCGTCCGAGAGCGTTCTTGGATCAGATGTCGCCGGGTTGCCGGGGCAGGGCGCGGAACGGTGTCCGGCTGAGTCTCAGCCATGGATATAATCCCCAAGCGAATTGTCCTCACTTTGGCCGGCAGGCTGCGCCCGCTTCGAGTTGCCTCTGTCCGTTCGAGAGAAGAAATTCTGACAGAGCCCGCCATGCTCCGGCAATGCCCGTTACCAAGAATGGCGAATCCTGCATTTGGCGGCCATTCAGACCGGGTGGCCGGCACGAGGCTTGAAGCTCTTGCGTATGGCGGCGTCGGTATCAGCAACTGACAGACGTCGTCCCGCGTCGCGCCACCGATGCAGCGAGCCTCCACCAAGGCCGGGATTCATCCGATGTCCCGCTTGCTCGCTTCCTGTCCGTCCCGCGAATTGCTGCCCTTCAACGAGGACGCGCGGTCATCGAGAGGCAAAGGGGACTCTCCATAGCGATCGCCCCGTTCCAGGTCGTTGCGGGCTTTTCCTTTCGACCCTCGCGG
>VXPN01000173.1 GCA_009839535.1 Boseongicola sp. SB0662_bin_57
CGACCTGAACAGGCTGGCGGTCGAAGCCGGGCTTGCGATCGCAAGGCAAGGCGTTCTGCGCAATCCGTTCCTTGGTGACAGGTTCGGCCTCGCTGCGCTGACCACCACGTTCGAGATGACGCCTGACCTGCCGCTTGCGACGAAGCAGCCGCTGATCGGCACGCGCGGCCCGGCCTGGTGGACGGGTTACCGAACCTCGAAGAACGCGTTCAACAAGGACCCCTTCAGGCGACGCAGCTACGTCGACGGCCCGCACCCGTTCGAAACCCTGAAGCGCGTTGACAATCCCACGACGTTCATCGACGAGCCGCGTGTTCCCCGCGTGCCGAAACGAACCGACATGTTCGCGCGCGCGCAGTTCGGCGACATGGGGAAGGCGGTGCAGGACGGCGCGAGGAACGGGCATTACGCCCGGAAGGCGCCGACAGCAATGGCGCAAAGACGCATGCTCGGGGCCTTCGTGCTCCTGCAGGACGGCGCGTCCGAAGCGGGCCAGCGTCCCTCGGACGCGGCGCGCAACGCCGCGAACGTGAAGGCGGCAAGCTACTTTCTGGGAATTGATGCGGTCGGGATCAGCCGCTGCCCCGAATGGACATGGTACAGTCACGACGCGACCGGCGCGCCCATCGACCCTCCCCATGACCAGGCGATCAGCATGATCATTGACCAGGGCTACGAGACGATGGAAGGGGCCAGTGGCGACGACTGGATCAGCGTCGCGCAGTCCATGCGAGCCTATCTCCGGTTTTCCCTTCTGGGAGGCGTCATTGCAAAGCACATCAGGAGCCTTGGCTACGGGGCAAAGGCGCATACGGTCCTTGATGGCGAGGTTGTCCAGCCACCGCTTCTGCTGCTGTCGGGTCTTGGCGAGGTCAGCCGCATCGGGGAAGTGATCCTGAATCCCTTCCTCGGCCCCCGCCTCAAGTCCGGCGTCGTGACCACGGACATGCCGCTCGCCCATGACAAGCCGATCGACTTCGGTCTCCAGGCATTTTGCGAGGCGTGCAACAAGTGCGCGCGGGAATGTCCGTCGGGCGCGATCACGGCGGGTCCGAAGCTGATGTTCAACGGATACGAGATCTGGAAGTCCGACAGCCAGAAATGCGCAACCTACCGTATCACGACACCCGGCGGCGCCATGTGCGGCAGGTGCATGAAGACCTGCCCGTGGAACCTTGAAGGACTGTTTGCCGAGAAGCCCTTTCGCTGGGCAGCAATGAACGTGCCGGCGCTGGCCCCCGCCCTTGCACGCCTTGATGACCGGCTTGGCAATGGCGGTCTCAACCCGATCAAGAAATGGTGGTGGGACATCGGGATCGAGGAGGACGGCGGCTACCGGCAGGCACGCGAGCCGGTGAATGCCCGCGACCTGCAGCGCGAGCTGGACCTGAAATACGAGGACCAGACGCTGGCCGTCTATCCCGCACATCTCACGCCGCCGCCTTGGCCCTACCCCTTTCCGATGGACCGCGAGGCAGGGATCGAGGCCTACGCGGCCATGCTGACGCCAGAGGCATACAAGGCGCGTCTCGAACGTGGCGACACAGAGGGCCTCGCGCACGAAGTTCTTGACCATGCGGACAGTCCGGTCCTGAAGATGGTCGTGTCGAAGGTCGATGCGCGCGACGGCGACGTAACGATCTATGAGTTCCGCGACCCCGGTGGCCGCGACCTCCCCGAATGGACGGCAGGCGCGCATCTGGACATCGTCGTGGCGCCGGAGTTTCTTCGGCAATACTCGATGTCCGGCAACCCGCAGGACCGTTCGGTCTACCAGATCGGTGTCCTGCGGGAGGACGACGGGCGCGGCGGCTCGAAGCTGATGCACCGGATATTCACTGAAGGTCGCCGGGTCTTCCTGTCGAAGCCGATCAATCACTTCCCGCTTGAGGAGAGCGCCAAGCGGACGCTTCTCATGGGCGGCGGCATCGGGGTCACGCCAATGGTGGCCATGGGACATCGTCTGCATGAACTCGGTCGCGGCTTCACGCTCCATTATTCGGTGCCGTCGCGCGACAAGGCCGCCTATCTTGATGACCTCCTTGCCATGCCTTGGGCCGGGCATGTCACGCTGCACGTCTCCGACGAAGGAAGCCGGGCGGACCTGCATGGCATTCTCGGTCCGTACTCGGATGGAACGCACGTCTACACCTGCGGTCCGGATCGCTACATGTCGGCCGTCATCGAAGCCGCCGAACGGCAGGGCTTCCCGGAAGAGGCGCGCCATCTCGAGTACTTTTCGGTTCCCGAGCTTCCGGAGTACGAAAACCACCCGTTCACTTTGAAGCTCATCCGTTCCGGTATCTCAGTTGAAGTGCCCGCAAACAGGAGTGCCACCGACATCCTGACCGAACACGGCATTTCCGTTGACGTGAAGTGTTCGGACGGGCTTTGCGGCGTCTGCAAGTGCCACTTGGTCGCAGGCGAGGTCGAGCACCGCGACTTCGTGCTCTCTGCTGCGCAGCGCGAGGATTCCATCATACTCTGCCAGTCTCGCGCAGCTGAGCCGGATGGCACCATAGAGGTGGACATCTGAAACAATCCGGTTCGCGCATGCCATTCATTCGGCGTCAATGGGGCAACTGGCACAATTCCCAAGCGAACTGTCCGCAATGCCGGCGCGAGCTTCGTGACATGAATCCAAAACAGATATTTGACGTGCTTGTCTCTTCTTGACATTCTGCACAACGAGAAAGTGGCAACGACATGACACAGAACGAGAAGCGTGACGCAATTGTAAAGCGGGTGCTCGAAGCACAACTTGCGCCGGCACAAATAGTCGATTTGTCTGTCACTGAAGACAAAGACGTTGACGGTGAACCGATCCTTAACATCACTGTTGTGTTCGAAGCGGAAAACGATAGGCTTGATCCGAGCCAAGTTCTTGGGCTGATACGGCACTTGCGCGGGCCACTGCACGAAATCGGTTCAGACCTCTTTCCGATCTTGTCATTCATGACATCAGAAGAAGCGGCGGATGCAGCCGCGTGACCTGATTTCCAGTGCCAGGAAGATATTGGGCGACGGCCAAGTTGGTTCTCCGAAACAGTCGGACCTCAAACGGGCAATGAGCACAGCCTACTACGCTATGTTCCACGCGATTTGCCGGAATTGCGCCGACACCTTGGTCGGGAAAACCCCAGCCTTTAGAAGTCAGGGCGCTTGGAATCAGGCATACCGCGCCGTGGACCATCGGTTTGCCAAATCCCAGTGCAGGTCTGCAACAATGCCCGCGTTTCCGCCTGAAATCGCGGATTTTGCCGGTCAGTTCGCGTCTCTTCAGGAGAAGCGGCACAAGGCTGACTACGACCCATCACACAGATTGACACGTCACGCAGTCATCACCGAAATTGACACTGCCGATCTTGCAATCAAGAGACTGCAGAATGCAGCGATCAAGCACAAGCGAGCATTTGCCGTCTGGACAGTGATGAAGCGTCGGGAGTAATGCCGCAGTTGTATGCAAGAGCTGAAACTTGACTATTGATGCGGTGACCGCAAGGTCTGGGCGTCGCGAAAGAAAACCTGGAATGACCGATCAGCCGAAGAAGGCCGTAGTGAAAGACCCCGTGGCGATCAATCTCAAGCCCAGCAGCTACCAGCCTAGCAAGGCGGAAATAGAAGAAGAAATCGACATGCCAGGCGGGTCGCTCGATCAGGTGCGCGACACCTTCATGCGCCCGTTCGTGGTGAAGAATTCCTGACCGGGCTCGGGCTGGCCACTTACCCAATGTGACTTAAGGTTCTGATCCCCCCATCAATTCAACTTGCGTGTCTGTCAGACCGGAAGCTCGCCCGATGCGGCCGCGTTCGAGAAACACACGGCCTCGAAAAGTGTTGTCGCTGTCCGGCATGGCCACCCGATCCAGGTCTACTGGCTTGTCGCTCTTGGTACTGTTGCGACTCTTGCAGCCGAGGAGGAGGTTCTCCCAGCATCGCTCCAGTTCAGGCTCCAGACTCTTCGGTTGCACGTGCTCGACTTCCGGGGCGTGCTGAATCGGTTGCTCGCAATAGCTGCAGAAAAGACCGATCTGACCGGCCAAATCATCAAGAGCGTCTCGATATTGGGCGTATTCGGCTTGAGGGGGCTGGCCTTTCGCGACCGGTCGCATCAACGGCCCGTCGACTTGGCTCGGCGCTTGATCTTCAACGTTGCCTCAAGGCCCGGATCCTGGATCTGCCCTTCCATCTCGTCGGGCTCCGCCTCAAGTTTCGCCCGCTCGTCGGAACCGGCAAGAATGGCCAGTTTCTCAACCAGACCCAGATAGTTCTGCGCACTGCGCATTTTCCGCAGGTACGACGCCGAGCGATCACTTGTCTCGACTTTCTGCACGCCCTCGACGATTTCACGAAGCGGCAGATTGTGAACCCGGTCATCCAGCTCCATTTCGTTCAGGTCCAGAAGGACGCCCTCG
>VXPN01000143.1 GCA_009839535.1 Boseongicola sp. SB0662_bin_57
CGGCATGCCGCAGCTCGACTTCTCCACGTTCCCGAACCAGATCTTCTGGCTCGTGGTCACGCTTGTGGTGATCTATCTCGTTCTGTCCCGGGTGGCGTTGCCCAGGATCGCCGAAGTGCTCGCGGCCCGGCAGGGTGCGATCACCAGCGACATCGCGACGGCGGAGGAGCTGAAGCAAAAGGCGGCCAACGCCGAGGAGGCGTACGAAGGGGCGCTTGCCGAGGCCCGTGCCGAGGCGGGACGGATTGCTGCCGAGGCCAAGGCCGAAATGCAGGCCGAGGTCGACGCCGCAATCGAACGGGCCGACGCCGAGATTGCGTCCAAGGCGGCCGAGAGCGCAGCCCGCATCGACGAGATTCGCAAGGGCGCGGCCGAAGCCGTTCGCGACGTCGCGCGCAGTGCGGCAGGTGACGTCGTGGCCGCCTTGGGCGTCAAGGTTGACCGCGCGGCAATTGACGCGGCCGTGGCCGCGCAGATGAAGGGATAGGGCGATGACGAGAGTGCTTTCCCTGCTTGCCCTTCTTGCGGCAACGCCGGCCGTTGCCGCTTCGAAGAACCCGTTTTCGCTCGAATTCTACAAGCTGTCGAACACGGACTTCATCGTCACGCTCGCGTTCCTGCTGTTCATTGGCGTGCTCGTCTACTTCAAGGTGCCGTCCCTGGTCGCCGGGCTTCTCGACAAGCGGGCGGCCGGCATTCAGGCTGAACTGGACGAGGCCCGCGCACTCCGGGAGGAAGCGGAATCGATCCTTGCGGAATTCGAAAGCAAGCAGCGTGAAGTCGGAGACCACTCCGAGCGCATCATTTCTGCCGCGAGGGAGAGTGCGGAGGAAGCGGCGGAACAGGCCAGGAAGAACCTTGCCCTCGCGATCGAGAGGCGGATCCAGGCCGCGCAGGATCAGATCGCATCTGCTGAGCAACGTGCGGTCAAGCAGGTACGTGAGGAGGCGGTCAGGATCGCGGTGTCCGCGGCCGGCCAGGTCATTGCCGAAGGGATGAGCGCGGACCGGGCCCGTGAAATGATCGACGAGGCGATCGCGACCGTCGAGGCAAAGCTGCAATAGCCCTGTTTGCCGGCCGTCCCGGCATGCGGGAAAGGGCATGGTCCGTTGCGATGCGACCCATGCGCCAGGTTCCCGGATCTCAAGCTGTCATTTGACCGGACGCGGTCAGTCGTCCGTGGCGTGCTCCGTCAGGACTTCCAGCGGCACGATGTCCAGCGCCCTGCGGTGCGTGGACGCAAGCCGTATTCGCGGGCCGGCGCCTTCGTCCGCAGCTTGCAGGAAGCGCCCGGCGCAGAGACACCACGCATCTCCCGGTTTCAGTCCGGAGAACCGGAATTCCGGGCGCGGCGTCGACAGGTCGTTGCCGACATACTTCGAATAGGCCAGGAATTCGGCGGTCATGATCGCGCAGACCGTGTGACTTCCTTGATCGTCGTTGCAGGTGTTGCAGCATCCGTCCCGGAAGAACCCGGTGACGGGATCGATCGAGCAGGGCTCCAGCGGATCGCCAAGGACGTTTACGGAGGGATCTTTGTTCATGAGAGGCTCCTGGACCGATGGCGGCAGTGCGACCGCGGCCCAAGAATACAGCGTGGCGGGACAACTGTGAATGTCTGCATTGTCGCGTCCCGCATTGTTCGAAGCGCGACTTGCACCGTGCAACCTGCGGATTGCGTGCGGAAGGCGAACGAGACCTCCGTCAGCGTCGGACTATCGCCGAAACCTGTCGAGAAGCTTCTGCAGCGCAGATCGGTCATCGCCGTCAGCCGGAGATGCGGCGACCGGCGTTGGTCGTTGCGACGCTGCATCTGCCTTCTCTGCCGAACCCGCCATCCGGCGAGTCGCGGCATTGCGGAACTTGTCGATGTCGTCCGCGGCCAGAAACGGCGCGCCGTCGGAGATCCCGGCCAGCAGATCTTCCAGCCAGGCCTGGTCCGCCTTGGAGAAGTCTTTCAGCACATGGAATGGCACGGCATCCTTTCGGCCGGGATGTCCGACGCCGATCCGGACGCGCTGATAGTTGTTGCCAACATGGGCATCAATCGAGCGCAGGCCCTTGTGACCGGCGTGCCCGCCGCCTTGCTTCACGCGCATCTTGCCCGGTGCCAGGTCGATCTCGTCATGGAACACGACCACGTCTTCCGGAGCCAGCTTGTGGAATCGCTGCGCTTCGCCAACGGCCCGGCCGGACTCGTTCATGAACGTCTCAGGCTTCAGCAGCATGATCTTGCCGGATCCCATCCGCCCGTCACAGATCTGTCCCTGGAACTTCGATCTCCATCCGCCGAAGTCGTGATCTGCGGCAATCCTGTCCACCGCCATGTAGCCAACGTTGTGCCGATGCCCGGCATACTTCGGCCCGGGATTGCCAAGTCCAACGAAGAGTTTCATGCGCCCATCCTGATCTGCCGGCCTGTGCCCCAAGTGACACGGCTGCCAATGCGCTTCCCGCGCCTGCCGCCACCCGTTAACATGGTCCAGACATGGACAGGAACCCCGGCAAGATAGTCGTGCTGACCGGTGCCGGCGTCTCGGTCGAGAGCGGGCTTGGCACCTTCCGCGACAAGGGAGGTGTCTGGACGCGATACGACTTGAACGAAGTGGCCACGCCGGAGGGATTCCGGCGCGACCCGGGCAAGGTCCACGACTTCTACAATGCCCGGCGCAAGAACGCTGCCGGGGCGAAGCCGAACGCGGCGCATGCCGCACTTGCGCGGCTTGAAAGGGGCCATCCGGGCGAGGTCGTGGTGATCACGCAAAACGTCGACTCGCTCCACGAAGCGGCGGGAACTGCCGCGATTCACATGCATGGAAGGCTTGACCGTGCGACATGCGCATCCTGCGGCGCCAGATGGGACGCACCCATGGCAATGCACGCCAGCGACCCGTGTCCCGAATGCTCGGAGGCAGCCACCCGGCCGGACGTGGTCTGGTTCGGCGAAGTTCCGCATGCGCTCGACGAGATCGCCAGGCATCTTGATTCGGCCGATGTTTTCGCCGCCATCGGGACAAGCGGCCAGGTTCATCCGGCGGCCGGCTTCGTCAGCGAGGCCAGAAGGGCCGGCGCGCGCACGATCGAAATCAATCTTGCGCCGTCGGAAATCTCGGAGCTCTTCCACGAGAGGATCGAGGGGCCGGCAACGAAAGTCGTGCCCCTCTGGGTCGAGCGTCTCCTGACTGCTTGAGCGCGGCGGCCTCACGATCAAGCAGCAAACGCAACACGTCACGCGCGGCGTGCGCGGAAGCTGCTCTCGCCGCGGACAAGGTCATGCGGTTCCTATTGTCCGGTGCCGCCTGTCGGCTGGCCGCGTGCGTTGTCGACAGGAACCTCGATCACGACCTCGCCAGCGATCTCAAAGACCAGCGTCAGCGGCACGGTCTCGCCGTCAACAAGTTCCTGGGTCACGCCCATCAGCATCACGTGGTCGCCACCGCGTGACAGCGCGTGCGTGGCGCCTGACGGAAGCTGAATGCCCGCTTCGACTTCCCGCATCTTCATGATGCCGCCGTCTTCGACATGCGTATGGATCTGGACCATTGCGGCGGCAGGCGATCTCGCGGCAACCAGGCGATCGGCGGACGCGCCGGTGTTTCGGATCGACATGAATATCGCGCCGGTCGGTGCCCCGGGGCGTGAGGCACGCGCAAACGGGTCAATGATCTCGATGTTTCCGGCGTGCAACGGGCTGCCCGGGAAGAGTCCCAGAAGGGCAAGAAAGAGAACGGGATTCCGTGGAGGCATCAAGACGTGACATAGATGCGGCTGCGCGCGCAATCAAGCCCGCCGCCGATGAGGCTGAAAGGCTTGTGCGCGGCCAGGCAAGAATTGCGCAGGCAATGGACGCGCGCCCCGCAAAGTGCCGGAGCGCCAAGCGGACTGGAGTCCTGCATGACGCGGCGCTCGCGGTCTGCGAAGCGTGGTGAATCCACGGAGGCCCGCCCTCCGGGAAGCCCCGTTCGACTGGAAATTTCGCCCGCGACACCTGGCGCTGGCGCGACCTTGGCGTCAACCTTGACTTTCTTGCCTGGCATCTCGTCGGGTCCTGGCGCGTTTCTTGCGCATCGCGGGCCTCCGCCGTAAGTAGTGCCGAATGGAACGCGGGCGAGGGACAATGCCCATTCTCGTCATGAAATTCGGTGGCACGTCGGTCGCCTCGCTGGAACGGATCCGGCATGCCGCAGGTCTCGTGCGCGGCGAGGTCGAGAACGGGCACGAGGTGATTGTCATTGTCTCGGCGATGTCCGGAAAGACGAACGAACTGGTCGGCTGGGTCGAGGAGACATCGCGCCTCTATGACGCCCGCGAATACGATGCCGTGGTTTCGTCGGGCGAACAGGTCACCGCCGGCCTCATGGCGCTGACGTTGCAGGAGATGGAGATTCCGGCGCGGTCGTGGGCCGGCTGGCA
>VXPN01000179.1 GCA_009839535.1 Boseongicola sp. SB0662_bin_57
GTTCTTCGCCGACACGGTCTGAACCCGGTCGCGAAATGGGCTTGCCAGACGCAGGGATTGCGGAGGCCCTTTGCACAATTGCGCCGTCAAGCGTGCACCGTCCGGCTGGCTCTTTTGCGAGCTCGCAGTGTCGCCACGAGCGAAGCCCGGCGTCCTCTAGGGCAAGGGTACCCGGACGTGCCGCACGGCTCAGGGTATGTGATTCAGCGAATATTTCTGATTTATGCTTTAATTTTCATATTGACGACTTATCGGACTTGATGCATATGCGCGAACATGTCAGCGCTTGCCAGAACCCCAAGGCAGATTGGGAACATTGTCCGACGCAACCGCAAGGCGTTAGGCCTGAACCAAACGCAGCTCGGCGAGAAGTCCGGCTTGCGACAAGAAACGATTTCCCTGATTGAAACAGGCAATCCGGCCGCCAAGATGAAGACGATATTGGCGGTTCTTGCAGCACTCGACCTGGAGTTCAGGATCGGCTCACGCACAAAAGGCAGCGCCAAAGACATCGAAGACATCTTCTGATGCCCCGTCGCCGCATGTACGTTCCACTGCGCGTCTTGCTGAACGGGCGCCTTGTCGGTCACCTGGCCAAGGAACCAAGCGGCTCCATCAACTTTCGGTATGACGAGAGTTGGCTGGCCTGGGAGCATGCACTGCCAGTCTCGCTTTCCCTGCCGCTCAATGAATCCGGCTTTCGGGGAGAACCTGTCGTCGCCGTGTTCGAGAATCTCCTGCCCGATTCAGACGCACTGCGCCGACGCATTGCCGATACGGTCGGTGCCCATGGAACCGACGCCTACGGCTTGCTGGCGGCCATCGGACGCGATTGCATTGGCGCGCTTCAGTTCATCGTTGAAAGTGAGGAGACCGTCAACGCAAGCGGCGAGATCAAGGGCGACGTTGTCGACGATGAAGCCATCGACAAGCTCTTGCGCAGCTTGCCGCAAGCACCTCTTGGACTGAGCAGGGATGACGAGTTTCGCATTTCAGTGGCAGGTGCACAGGAAAAGACCGCCCTGCTCCGGCACGACGGGAAATGGATCAGGCCGCACGGAACCACGCCGACCACCCACCTGCTCAAGACACGGATTGGAGAGTTGCCCAATGGCATTGATCTTTCCGACAGCGTCGAAAACGAATTCTATTGCCTGAAGCTCGTGGAAGCCTTCGGCCTGCCGGTGAACCGCGCAAAGATCAAGACATTCGGAGAGACCAAGGCGCTTGTCATCGAGAGGTTTGACCGCAAGTGGACAGCGGATGGTCTGCT
The DNA here is from genome assembly GCA_009839535.1 of Boseongicola sp. SB0662_bin_57. Taxonomy (GTDB): domain Bacteria; phylum Pseudomonadota; class Alphaproteobacteria; order Rhodobacterales; family Rhodobacteraceae; genus JAJEFO01. The sequence goes on from VXPN01000179.1 coordinate 1,274, forward strand.
CTTGCGCCTGCCGCAGGAAGACTGCTGTCAGGCGCTGTCCGTACTGCCATCCAAGAAGTGCCAGAACGAGGGCGGCCCCGGGATGGCGGACATCCTTGATCTGCTCAAGGGCAGCGACGCACCGGAAGATGACCAAAGGATGTTTTTCAAGGCCCAGATACTGTTCTGGCTGCTTGGGGCAACGGACGGTCACGCGAAGAACTTCAGCATTTTCATCGGTCCCGGCGGAAGCTACCGCCTGACCCCGCTTTATGATATGCTGACAACGCAACCAATCCTCGACAGGAAGCAAATCAATCGCAGGCACATGAAGCTTGCCATGTCTGTTGGCAAGAGACGCCGCTACCGGATCGACAAGATCCTTGGCCGGCACTTCGTTCAGACTGCCGAAAGGGCCGGGTTGCCGGAGTCTCTCGCAAGATCGTCAATCGAGGAAATCGCGGATTCCGCCAAATCGGCGATGGCTCAAATGGAGTCAATTCTGCCTGCCGACTTCCCCGAATTCATCCATGACTGCGTGCAAACGGCCATCTCCGCCCGCCTGTGCCACCTTGCTCTCTCGCCGCAATCTTGAGGCCACAGAAATAGGAATTCAGGTGGAAAGTCCGGCACGTGCCGGTTCTGCGGACTCCCGGGGGCGCCACCGATGGCAGTATGTGTCGGTGCGGCTGGCCAGGTCGCGCCCATGCGCTCGGCAATGTCTCGCGAATGAAAGGGCAGCGGATGCACTCTGATGAATGCAAAGCAAGCGGACGTGTCATGCAGCGAGCCGCCGGCCGAGAAATGTCCGGATCGGTCAGCCCCAAAGGCTCGCCAAAGGCAAGGCGGACAGTTTCTCGCCGAAAGGCACGACTTGATCGCTGTCATAGAGAACAATGCCACGCACGAAGTTGTTGCCGCACGCCGCAGCGAGCTTTCTCAAGCCGGAAAAGTCCGCGCTTGAAAGGGTCGCGGACGCCTTGACTTCTATGCCCACGATCTCGCCGCGACGGTTCTCGATCACGAGATCGACCTCGTTTCCGTCCTTGTCGCGGAAATGGGAAAAGGCGCAGCGTTCATCGCTCCAGCTCGCGATCTTCAGGATCTCTCCGACGACAAATGTCTCGAGAGTCGCGCCGAGCGCCGTCCTGTCCTTTGCAATTCGCTCGAGTGACAGGCCCTTCAGCGCGGCGAGAAGCCCGGAGTCCAGAAAGTGCAGTTTCGGCGACTTGATCAGCCGTTTGATCCTGTTCGAATGCCAAGACTGCAATGAATGGATCAAGTACAGGCTCTCGAACACCCCCGTGTATTTCTGCGTGGTCACGTGGTTCATGCCCAAGCCTGCGCCTATGCCAGAATAGTTCGCCAGCTGCCCCGCATGCTCGGCGAGAACGTTGAGCAGTTTCGGCATTTGGGCAAGCTGGCCGACCTGAGCAACTTCCCGGATGTCGCGTTGGACGATGCCATCAACGTACTGGTCGTGCCAGTCCTGTCTTCGCCGCCAGCTTCTGCGTTCAAGCACCTCGGGGTAGCCGCCTGCCAAGACAAGCTCGACCAGATCCGTGCCAAGAACCGGTTCGCCGACGGAAGGCGACCTGCCCGAGAATGCGTCGTCCAGGAAGCGCCCCTGCCCGCCCCTGATCTCGGCTTGGGACAACGGCAGAAGCCGAACGACCTCCATCCGTCCGGCAAGCGAATCCGCAACCTTCGGGAGCATCATCAGGTTGGCTGATCCGGTCAGCAGGAATCGTCCGGGCCGCGTGTCCCTGTCGACCAAGGACTTGATCACAAGCAAGAGGGCGGGCGCCCGTTGAACCTCGTCGATCACTGCCCGGTCAATGCCTCGAAGGAAGCCAACCGGGTCGCTTGACGCAACATCCAGCAACGTTGGGTCGTCAAGCGATAGGAAAGGCATTTCCTTGTTTGCAATTGCCGTTGCAAGCGTTGTCTTGCCTGACTGGCGTGGTCCGGACATCAGGACGACACGCGTGTCCTTGAGCGCTTCCTCGATACGCCTCTTTCCCAACCTCGGATGCATGAACTGCTCCTGCGCCAGCCAGTCTCAATGCGCTTGACGCCCATCTGTAACCGATTTTTCGGCCAATTGAAAGAGCCTTCTCGTCCAATTGAAAATTATATTCCGGCCAAGTGAAAGAAATTTTCCGGCCAATCGAAAGCGACATGCCGAGACATTCTCGGGAATCGCCAAGTGCGACGTGTCTACCATCCCCGGCTCCTGCGGCTGCTCGCACCAAGGCTGGCCGAGCAGGGACGCATGGCCAAGGATCGCCTGGAATCACCTGGTCGCGCACATCCATGGGATAAGCCGCAACAGGCTCTGCGCGTCTCGTGAAACTTCAGCAGCAGGCACGCCGCCCTCCGATCGGGCCGCGGCTGGCTGAATTGTCCAGAGCGCCTTCGGAGCATTTCTGCAGATCGGATGGCACCTGATGACAACGGCGCGTGTGTCCCAGCCGATTCCGCTCAATTCGAGAAACCGCGCTCCGGCACATGCCACCTCCCGGATTGTCCAAGGCGCCGGATATATGCAAAGAACTCCCGGCAGCCACAGGAAGGATCCCGCCATGGCCGGAAGCCAGAACTTCGTCGCCGACCCGCGGAACGAGACCGCAAGGATATATCTCAACGGCGAATTCGTGCCCCGCGAACAAGCCCTGGTCTCGATCTTTGACGCGGGCTGGATCCTGGGCGACGGCGTCTGGGAAGGTTTCCGGATGCACGGAGGACGGCTTGCCTTCATGGATCTCCATCTGGACCGCCTGTTCATGGGTGCGAGGACGATCGACATCGACATTGGCATGACCCGGGACGAAGTCCGTTCCGCTCTAGAAGCAACCCTTGAACGGAACGGAATGGCAGGCCAGCCCGGGGTCCATGTCCGGTTGATGATCACGCGAGGCCTGAAGAAATCCCCGAACCAGGATCCCCGCAACACTGTCTCGGGACCGACCGTCGCCATCGTCGCCGAATTCAAGGAGCCGGATCCCGAGCTCCTGAACACGGGTCTTTCACTGTTCACGTCGGCAATTCGCACCTGCCGGGCGGACATGTTCGACATGACGCTCAACACGCATTCGCGACTCAACTACATCATGGCACTCAACCAGGCGATCAAGGCGGGAGCCGACGAGGCAC
>VXPN01000427.1:0-1564 GCA_009839535.1 Boseongicola sp. SB0662_bin_57
AACAACGCAGGAATTCCAGATGTCGTGGACAGACGAGCGCGTAGAAGGCCTCAAGAAAATGTGGTCGGAAGGCAAGTCCGCCAGCCAGATCGCCAAGGACCTGGGTGGCGTCACCAGGAATGCGGTCATTGGCAAGGTGCATCGCCTGGGGCTTTCCAACCGAGCGGGCGCGTCGGCACCTGCCCCCGAAAAGAAACCTTCCCGAGCGCCCACACCGAAGCCCGCCGCGCGGACGAAGACCTCTCAAGTCCGCGTTGTGGAGGTCGCGGTCACCCCCCGGAAGCCCATTGTTCCGGCCGGGCAGCCGCTGCCGCCGCAGCCTTCCGCAAACGAGATCAGCCCGGAGGCCCTGGAAAACGTGCGCAAGGTGGAAAAGACGGCAAAGAAGATCGGGCTCCTGGAATTGACGGAACGAACCTGCAAGTGGCCAATCGGGGATCCCGCAACCGACGAATTCTGGTTTTGCGGCCTGGCCGTCCAGCAAGGCAAGCCCTACTGCGAGGCCCATGTGGGTGTCGCGTTCCAGCCCATGTCCAACCGACGCGACCGAAGGCGATAGCCCGGCCGCGACGGCCATTCACAGGAATCCAGCTACCGAACCGCTTCTGAAGCAAGTTTTCCGACAAGCGCCTCAAGCGCCTTTTGGTAGCTTTCGCCCACGAGGCGGCCTTCCGGGTCAAACTCCCTTTGGGCGTGGGCAACCATCACCTCCGGTCCCGTAAGGAGTCTCGGCTGAAATGTGTTGAGGGCAAGCCGCAAGGCGTACTGCGCACGTGCGCCACCCGCGCGCCCTGCCGTCGCCGACATGATGGCCACCGGCTTGTCGCGCAATGGACTGCCTTCACCCCGGCTCACCCAGTCGAGCGCGTTCTTGAGAACGCCCGAGATCGACTGGTTGTACTCAGGCGTGGATATGGCCACCGCATCCGCCGCTTCAATCTGCCGCTTGATGCGTGTCGCGGCCTCAGGAATGCCTTCCGTGTCCTCGACGTCGCCGTTGTACAGCGGCATGTCGAGGTCGGCCATCACGGTCTCCCCCGGCCAATGCCGTCCTGCCGCATTAAGTAGCCTCCGGTTCAGCGAATCCTGGCGCAGCGCACCGCAGATGAGGAGAAGAGTCGACATGAGTGCAAGATGATCCAGTTCGTTGTCCGAGCCGCGATATAGTCTCTCGACGCCCGGAAGCAAAGGGTGTCAGATCCTACCTCTTCTTGTCGGCAGGATAAGTCCCTAGGACGTGAAGCAGCGAAGTGAAGTAGTCGAGCTCCTCCAGCGCGAGCCTGACCGGCTCGTCGTCCGGATGCCCCTCGATGTCGGCGTAGAACTGGGTGGCGGAAAACGAGCCGTCGACCATGTAGCTCTCCAGCTTTGTCATGTTTACGCCATTCGTGGCAAAGCCGCCCATGGCCTTGTAGAGCGCCGCCGGAATGTTGCGGACCCGGAACACGAATGTCGTCATCATCCTCTCGTCCCGGCGCGAAACATCAGGTTCGCCCGACATGATCAGAAAGCGCGTCGTGTTGTGGTCCTCGTCCTCGACATCGCGGGCAAGAACTTCGAGCCC
>VXPN01000427.1:1664-4404 GCA_009839535.1 Boseongicola sp. SB0662_bin_57
AGCGCGTCGTGTTGTGGTCCTCGTCCTCGACATCGCGGGCAAGAACTTCGAGCCCGTAGACGTCCGCCGCGAGTTCCGACGCCAGCGCCGCGTCTTCGGGGTTGCCATGCGCCGCCACTTCGCGGGCTGCGCGTGCGTTGTCGGGGCTTGCCTTGCCCTCGATTCCGCGCTCGCGAAGAAACCGCGCGCATTGCGGCAACAGCACCAGATGGCTGTGGGCACGCTTGACCTGGTCAAGACTTGCGCCCGGCACGCCAAGGAGATTGATGCGGACGCGAACAAAGGCCTCGTCCACGATGTGAAGCCCGCTCTCTGGCAGCAGGCGATGGATGTCCGCGACCCGCCCGTAGGTCGAATTCTCGACCGGAAGCATCGCAAGGTCGGCCTCACCCGCCTTCACCGCTTCGATGACGTCCTCGAACGTCCGGCAGGGCAAAGGTTCCATTTCCGGCCGGGTTTCGCGGCAGGCCTGATGGGAATAAGCGCCAGGCTCTCCCTGAAATGCGATTCGCCCGTTCATGTCCATACTCCGGGTGCGGCAACAAAGCCCACAGGTCGTGCGTCTTAACCCTTGAACGGCACCAATGGAAGCGGATAGACAGCGGCGAGAACCAGACGAGACGGGAAAAGACATGCTCGACACCATGACCATGACAAAGATCGTGGGCGGCCTCTGCGGGACCTTTCTGATCTTCCTGCTCGGCGGGTTTGGCGCCGAATTCATCTACCACGGGGCAGAACATGGCGGCGATGACCATCACCAGGCCTACGTGATCGACACCGGCGCGATTGATTCCCACAGTGCCCAGGACGACGTCGCCGAAGTGGACTTTGCCGAAGTCTATGCCGCAGCGGATGCCGCGGCAGGGGAGAAGCTCTTCCGGCAATGCAAGGCTTGCCACAGCCTGGAAGACGGAAAGAACGGCACCGGGCCGAGCCTGTACGACATCGTGGACCGGTCCGTGGCAACTGTGGACGGCTTCAGCTATTCGGGCAAGCTCGTCGCCGTCGTCGACACCTGGACGCCGGAGAACCTGAGCGGCTTCATCGAGAGCCCGAGAAAGTTCGCGCCCGGGACCAAGATGTCCTACAAGGGGATGTCCAAGGCAACGGACAGGGCCGACCTGATCGCCTGGCTCAGCACGATAGGCCAGTAGGCCGACGCACGGCTTCAAGACCATTCAAGCTTGCCTGCAGACCGGGGCGAATTGCGTACGGGTGAACGAGTGACGGGTCCTGGGCCACGTTTCGGCACACGACATCCTCACCAACAAGTCAGCATTTCTTGCTTGAACGAACTTCATTTCCAAATTTAGGTAATGTGCGACAAGAAATATTCGCATTCTGAATTCTGGACGGAGGAGCTGACATGCCCCGAAACGCCCTTTGCACAATCAATCTGACGAATTTGCGCCGGGCGTATCTCGGCCTGGCCGGGATTGCCTGGCTTTTTTCGGCGCAGGCCTCGCTCGCGGACGAAGCGGAGAAGATCATCGTCAGTCACGGCTTCAACGAGTATGACGAACTGAAATACGCACCCGACGACCCGCACCTGGACTACGTGAACCCCTACGCGCCCCTGGGCGGCGAGATCAGCATCGCAACGATCGGAACGTTCGACAGCATGAACCCTTACGCGACCGGCAGGGGCAGCTGGGGCGCTCTTTCGACAATCGGCTACGAAGACATCATGGTAACGACATCCGACGAGGTCGGCTCCTATTATTGCCTGCTGTGCGAAACCATCGAGTACCCGGAAAGCGAGAGCTGGGTGATCTTCCACCTGCGTGATGACGTGACCTTTTCGGACGGCACGCCAATGACGGCGGAGGACATTCTGTTCACGCACGAGTTGCTGATCGAGCAGGGAACCCCCTCCTATGCCAACTACATCAAGCAGGTCATAGCGGAGTCGGAAATCCTCGACTCGCACACCATCAAGTTCACCTTCGCCGAGGATGTCCCCAAGAAGGGGCTGATCACGCAGATGGGTTCGCTGCCTGTCTGGTCCAGGAAATGGTACGAGGAGACGGGCGCGCGGCTGGACGAAAGCCGGCTGGAAATCAGCCCGGGAACCGGCGAGTACGTTCTGGACAGCCTCGATGTGGGGCGGAACATCGTCTACCGTCGAAACCCCAACTATTGGGGCGCGAACCACTACCTGAGGAAGGGACGCGGCAACTACGACCGCATCCGGGTCGAGTACTTCGGCGACAGTTCGGCCGCCTTCGAGGCATTCAAGGCTGGCGAGTACACGTTCCGGCAGGAAAACAGCTCGATCAACTGGGCAACGCTCTATGATTTCCCCGCACTCGAAAAGGGTTGGGTGAAGCGAGAGACCTTGGCTGACGGATCGCTGCCCGGAGCCACCGGGTTCGTGTTCAACATGCGTCTTGACAAGTTCCAGGACCGGAACCTGCGCCTGGCGCTCGGCCACATGTACAACTTCACCTGGACGAACGAGAACCTGCAATACGGCCTGTTCACACAGCGCGAAAGCTTCTGGGAGAACGATCGCCTGAAAGCGTCCGGCCTTCCCGAGGGGCGCGAACTGGAGCTTCTGGAGGAATTCCGTGATCAGCTGCCGCAGGAAGTCTTCACCGAACCCGCACTCCTGCCGCACGAAAGTGGCGAAAGGCCCCTCGACCGGCAAAACCTAAGGAAAGCCCTGCGCTTCATGGAGGCTGCCGGGTACAGTCCAGGTGACGACGGCTTGCGGGGCGATTCGCGGGGCGAGCCG
>VXPN01000277.1 GCA_009839535.1 Boseongicola sp. SB0662_bin_57
GCTTGAACTTGCCCGACTCGGGGCCCCAAAACACGTCCGCGTACCATTGCAGCGAAAGCCCTTCCCAAACGGTGATCGAGCGGGATGCGTTGAACGAGTAGATCGTCACGATGATCAAGGGGGAATAGAGCACGAGAAGGCAGAGCAGCGTCATGGCCCTGAACCCGGAATAGGTCCGGACATCGCTGCGGGCGCTCATGGAGTCGCCTCCCGTTCGGCCCTTGCCTGCTGGCGGGCAAGGAAGACGAGAATGATGAGGACCAGCGTCAGGAGAATCATCGAGGCGGCGGCCCCGAACGGCCAGTTGCCTGCATTGCCCTTGAACTGTTCCTCGATCAGCGAGCCGATCATGAAGTTCTTTGCCCCGCCCAGCAGGTCGGGCGCCAGGAACGCGCCAAGCGACGGCACGAAGACCAGGATGCAGCCCGCGACGATGCCCGGACGCACGCTTGGGACCACGATCCGTCGCAAGGTCGTCCACTTGTCTGCGTAGAGATCGGCGGCGGCTTCGCTCAGGGCGAAGTTGTAACGCTCGACGCTGGCGTAGATCGGCAGGACCATGAAGGGCAGGTAGCTGTAGAAAAGGCCGATCTGGACGGCGGCGTTGGTGTTGATGATGCGGACCGGGTCGTCGATGAGACCGGTCCAGAGCAGAAAGTCGTTCAGCGGACCCTGATCGCGAAGAAGGAACTTCATCGAGACCGTGCGAATCAGCAGGTTCACCCAATAGGGGATCGTGATCAGGAACACCCAGACAGTGCGCGTGTGGGCGGGCCGCGTGGCAATGAAATAGGCCGTCGGGAAGCCGATCAGCAGGGCCAGCAACGTGGCAAGCCCAGCCTGCCAGATCGAGCGCCAGAAGATCAGGATGTATGTCCACTCGATCCTGGCCGGTTCATCTCCAAAGAGCCCGCGATCGAAGAAGAACTGGTCATAGGCCGAAAGCGTGAACTCCCAGATGACGCCGCCGCGGAACTCCTTTGTCAGGAAGGAATAGACCAGCATCATCGCAACGGGCGCCAGGACGAAGATGCCGAGGACCGCCCAGGAGGGCAGCAGGAGCCAGTTGCGCGCGCTGGCGTAAGTTTCGCTGCGGACCGAACCGCCGGCTGCGGCAGCGCCAGCCATCAGTCTTCCAGCATCCTGGCCGCGCCGGCTTCGACGTCAACCACGACTTCGGTTCCGGGATCGAATATCGTGGCGACGCCGACCGCGGAATTCTGGGTGCGCACGGTCAGCTCGATGCCCCCCTGAAGCTGGACAACGGTCTGCACGTCGGTGCCGACGAAGATGTTCTCCTTGACGGTGCCCTGCCAGGGACCGCCGTTTGCCGTGGCGAGCGTCATTCGCTCGGGGCGGATGGAGAGGTGCACGTCCGCCCCCGGCCGGGCGTTGCCTATGGCGTCGCATTCCAGGGTCAGGCCGTTGGCAAGACGGCATGTCGCGACCGAGGCGTCAACCGCTTCAAGGCGGGCATCCAGGAGATTGGTCTCGCCGATGAAGTCGGCGACGAACCGGTTCACGGGTCGTTCGTAGATGTCGCGCGCCTCCCCCAGCTGCTGAAGGCGTCCCGCCGACATGACCGCAATGCGGTCCGACATGGTCAGGGCCTCTTCCTGGTCATGGGTCACGAACGTGAAGGTGATCCCGGTCTCGCGCTGGATCGACTTCAATTCGGACCTCATGGCCTGCCGCAGCTTCAGGTCCAGCGCGGAAAGCGGTTCGTCCAGCAACAGGACTTTCGGTTCGGGCGCCAGGGCGCGGGCGAGGGCAACGCGCTGCTGCTGGCCGCCGGAAAGCTGCGAAGGCTTGCGTGCCGAGAATTGAGCCAGTTGCACCAGTTCCAGCATTTCGCCCGCCTTCTTGCGCGCGGCCTCCTTCGATCTGCCCCTCATTTCCAGCCCGAACATGACGTTCTGCTCGATCGTCATGTGCGGGAACAGCGCGTAGTTCTGGAACACGGTGTTCACGGGCCTCTGATGCGGCGGAAGGTTCTCGATCTCGTCGCCGAACAGGAAGATCTCGCCCTCCGTCACCTCTTCGAACCCCGCGATCATCCTCAGCAATGTGGTCTTGCCGCAACCCGACGGGCCAAGCAGCGTAAAGAACTCGTTGTCCCGAATCGAGAGCGTGATGGACTGAAGCGCGGTGAAACTGCCATAGCGCTTCACGGCATTGCGCACATCGATTGCGTTCCGTGATCCCGGCATTCCCCGTCCCTTTTGCCAGCAACGCTCGAAGTCTGCCGATTCAGGCAAATGCTAGCAATGGCCAATTCACCTTTGCAGTCCCCCGAAAGGGTCAGGCGATCGAGCCGTCACGTCTCGCAAGTGTCATGAGAATCCGATTCATCATCGCGTGGCAGGCAGCCATCTGATCGACGGTCACGAACTCGTCGGGCTTGTGCCCCTGCCCTTCCATCGAACCAGGTCCGCAAACCACGGTCGGGATGCCTGAGCCGTCGAAGAACCCTGCCTCGGTGCCAAAGGCGACCTTGGTCGTCGCGTTCGTGGCGGCCAGGGAACAGGCCAGCTTCGTGACCCGTGCCGTTGGAGCCGTTTGCAGGCCTGGATAGGCGACGGTCCGTTCGAGATCGATTCCCGCCCCAGCCATTGCATTGATCTTGCCGAGGATCACTTCCGGGTCGTCATCGGCAAGATACCGGATCTCGAACTGCATCTCCGCCCTGTCCGGGACGATGTTCAGCGCCGTGCCGCCGGCCAGCTTCCCAACGTGCACGGTGGCATGGGGAATGTCATATCCGGAATCACGCGCACCGTTTTCGGCGTACCAGCCCTGCAGCTCGCGCAGCCGGCCCATGAAATCGGCGGCGACATGAAGCGCGTTCTCAAGCCTCGGAGCGAGGGACGAGTGTCCTGCTTCGCCATGGGCGATGGCCTTCAGCCCGACCTTGCCCTTGTGGCCGATGGCCACCGCCATTTCGGTAGGTTCGCCGACAATTGCCGCCCGCGGCGTGCCCAGGGATTCGGGAAGAGCCCCAATCATGCGTGCGATCCCAAGGCAGCCGACTTCCTCGTCGTAGGAGACGGACAGCTTGAGGGGCTCCTTCAGGTCAACCTTGCTTGCGCGGTCCGCCAGCGCCAGCATGGAGGCAAGAAAGCCCTTCATGTCCGTCGTTCCGCGGCCGTAGAGCCGGCCCTCTTCGCGAGTCAGGCGAAAGGGATCGCGCGACCAGCCTTGGCCCTCTGCGGGCACGACATCGGAATGAGCGGACAACAGGATGCCATCACCTTCAGGTCCAAGGCGCGCGTAAAGCCCTGCCTTTTGCCCGGTCGGGTCAGGCATGCGGTGCAAGGCAAATCCGCGGTCTCGCAAGTACGTCTCGACATATTCGACCAGCGCCAGGTTCGAGTTTGCGCTGACCGTATCGAACGCGATCAGCCGATCCAGGACCGCCAGGGTGTCGGCGAGTTCGTCCGCGCGCATCTAGTCGTCGGCCAGCTGTGCAATCTCGCGCCGGAACGGCAGCGCGTCGCCGATGTCTTCGCCGTCCAGTTCCCGGGCATAGCGGTGACCTGCATATGTGGCCCATGCAATCGGTCCGGGCGCCTCCGCATCTCCTATGATCCTGACGGACTTGACGCCCGCGCCGGGCCAGTCCGCCTCGCGCGCCTTCAGGGCGGCGTAGACTTCGTTCCGTTCCGTCCGGGACGAGACCATGACCACAGCGTCGCATGCAAGGTTGCGGGTCTGCCCCGTGAAGGTGCAATCCGAGATGACATGTGACCCGGCAATCTGAACGACGCCCCGGTTCAGCACGATTTCCACGCCCATTTCCGCGAGGCGGCGGTGAACCTCGTGCTGTTCCAGCGTGTTCCGGGTCCAGTCCGACAATGCCGCCGATGGCGTGACGATCGTGACCTCGCAGCCTTGACCCTGCAGGAGTTCGGCCAGAACGCCGCCCATGTAGTAGTGGTCGTCGTCATAGATCACGACCCGTCCTTCGGGCAGTTCGCCGTCCATCAGGTCGTCCGGCGTATGGATCGGCATCGTGTCATCAATTGGAAAAGGCACGACGTGCTGACGCGCGACACCGTCCCGGCGCCAGCGCGACCCGGTCGCGATGCAGACGTGCTCGAAGTCGAATTCCAGGATGTCGTCGGCATCCAGCGTGCTCTCGAAATAGACCTCGACATTGGACTTCTGGCTGATCTGGTACGCACGGTAGTCGGCGACGCGGCCCCAGGCGGAAAGCCCGGGCAGCTGCCGTTCCCGGGACACGCGCCCGCCCAGCACGGTCCCTGCCTCGGCCAAGGCCACGTCGTAGCCGCGTTCGGCCAGGGCACGTGTCGCTTCCAGCCCTGCAGGTCCGGCGCCGACGACCAGCACGTTCGAGCTTGGACCCTTCGCATTCATGATCTCGGGATGCCAGCCCTTGCGCC
>VXPN01000290.1 GCA_009839535.1 Boseongicola sp. SB0662_bin_57
CGGGACCACATCGGCAACGGTTGCCAGCGCCACGAGGTCCAGCATCTCCATGAGATTCGGACCGTCACGTCCGCTGTCCCGGAGTTGCCGATTTGCCTCGACAAGAACAATGAACGTGACCGCGGCGGCGCAAAGATGCGCGAAGTCACCGCTCTCGTCCTGGCGGCTCGGGTTCACGATCCCGAGCGCGCAGGGCAGGGTCTCGGCCGCGAGATGATGGTCAATGACCAGCACGTCCGTTTTCGGGACTGCGGCAATCGCCTTGAACGAATGGGTCCCGCAATCCACGCAAACGATGAGGTCGTGGGATTCCGCGAGCCTGCGCATGGCGGACGGGTTGGGCCCGTAACCTTCCGCAATTCGATCGGGCACGTAGAGCGTCGCGTCGTGACCCTGCTGTCCGAGCCAGTCGAGGAGAAGCGCTGCAGATGCGCCGCCGTCCACGTCGTAGTCGGCAAAGACGGCGACCCGTTCCTCGTCGGCCAAGGCGCGAACCAGCCGCGCCGCGACGATGTCGGCATCCCGGAACTTCCTTGGATCGGGAAGGAGGTCGCGGAGCCTTGGATCAAGGAACTGCCCTACGCCTTCGGCCGAAATTCCCCGATCCGCGAGAATGCGGCAAAGGGCGGCGGGCAGCCCGGTCTCTTGCCCAAGCGCGTCCGCCATGCGGAGCGCATCACCGTCCGGACCGACCCATCGCCTGCCAGTCAGGGAATCCTCGACATTGAGAAAGGCTGGCTCTGGCAGGTCTATCGGATCGTCTCCGGACAAGGCATCCTGGATCAGGCGGGTTTGAAAGCGGATACCTGAGCGGGCCGGAAGGTGAAAGCCTTCTTCCGGCCTTGACCAGCGAATCGTGGAGGATCGAATCCTGCATCGCGTTTCACGCGGTTGCGGGCGCTTGCACCGGATCTGTCAATCTTCCACCGGGTGGCGATACGTCATCCGTCGCATGGAGCCTGTCTTCGAGCGCATGAGAACCGTTTCCGCCGTCAGCCAGCCGGGCTCGCGCCTGATTCCCGGCAGCATCGAGCCATCCGTGACGCCGGTTGCCGCGAAGATCACGTCGCCCTGCACCATTTCGTCCCTGGAGTACACACGGTCGAGATCCTCGATGCCAGCCTTTCTGGCACGCTGTCTCTCTTCGTCATTCCGGAATCGCAACCGGCCAAGCATCTGGCCGCCCATGCATTTCAGCGCAGCGGCAGCCAGCACGCCTTCCGGTGCGCCGCCGGCGCCCATGTACATGTCGATGCCAGTGTCCGGTTCCGCGCAGTGTATCACGGCGGCAACGTCTCCGTCCGTGATCAGGCGAATGGCGGCCCCCGTGGTTCGGATGTCCGCGATCATGTCCTCATGCCGAGGACGTTCCAGGACGCAAACCGTGATGTCTTCGGCGGAACAGCCCCTCGCCGAGGCAATCGCAACGACTCGTTCTGACGGAGTCATGTCCATGCTGACGACGCCTTCCGGCAATCCCGGGCCGATCGCGAGCTTTTCCATGTAGGTGTCCGGAGCATGAAGCATGGTTCCGCGCGGACCCATCGCGATCACGGCGAGCGCGTTCGGCATGTCCTTGGCCGTGAGCGTCGTGCCCTCGAGCGGATCGAGCGCGATGTCCACTTCGGGTCCCGAGCCCGTGCCGACGCTTTCGCCGATGTACAGCATGGGCGCCTCGTCGCGTTCGCCTTCGCCAATGACGACAACGCCCTGGATTTCGAGCTGGTTGAGTTGCGTCCGCATCGCGTCCACAGCTGCCTGGTCCGCTGCCTTCTCGCTTCCGCGGCCGATCAGGCGGGCGGAGGCCAATGCAGCCGCCTCGCTCACGCGGGCCAGGCCCAGGGACAGCATCCTGTCATGAAATTCCGGAATGTCAGGCATCTCAGAATCCTTGCTGCATTCTTCATCTGCCTAGCGAGGTGCCGTCGTCTGGACAAGATCAATCGGTGGGGTGCCGGCCTCCGGCAACCGGAGATCTTGAGACCGAGCGCGTTGAACTCGACAAGGAATGGGCGACCTGGAGTCGACGTCATTCTCTAGCGCAGCACATTCGCCCTTTTTCGCAGTGCGCGGTCTCGCTATAGAGCGGACGTTTGGCAGGAGGTGCCCGTGGCAAACGTGGTTGTGGTCGGCACTCAGTGGGGCGACGAAGGCAAAGGCAAGATCGTCGACTGGCTGAGCGAACGTGCAGATGTCATCTGCCGGTTTCAGGGCGGGCACAATGCCGGCCATACGCTGGTTATCGACGGTGAGGTCTACAAGCTTCACGCACTGCCGTCCGGCGTTGTGAGGGGAGGAAAGCTCTCGGTCATCGGCAACGGGGTCGTCCTTGATCCATGGCATCTGGTCGAGGAAATCGAGACTGTCCGCCAGCAGGGAATCGAGATCAGTCCTGATACACTGATGATTGCGGAGAACGCCCCTTTGGTCCTTCCGCTTCACGGGGAGTTGGACCGGGCACGCGAGAGTCAGAACAGCATCGTCAAGATCGGCACGACCGGGCGCGGCATCGGTCCGGCGTACGAGGACAAGGTCGGAAGGCGCGTGGTGCGCGTGGCCGACCTGGGGGATGCGGGGACGTTGGAAAAGCGAGTGGATCGCCTGCTGGTTCATCACGATGCGCTGAGACGTGGCCTTGGGCTCGATCCGGTTGACCGCGATTCGCTGTTGTCAAGCCTGCACGAGATCGCTCCAAAGGTGCTGGAATATGCGGCGCCTGCCTGGAAGGTCCTGAACGATCGCAAGAGGCGCGGAGACAGAATCCTGTTCGAGGGGGCGCAGGGTGCGCTTCTGGACATCGATTTCGGAACCTATCCGTTCGTGACCTCGTCAAATGTCATTGCCGGGCAGGCGGCGACGGGCACGGGAATCGGACCCGGCTCGGTGGACTTCGTCCTGGGCATCGTCAAGGCATACACGACGCGGGTCGGCGAGGGCCCGTTTCCGTCCGAGCTACACGATGCTGACGGCCGGCGCCTTGGAGAGCGTGGCCATGAATTCGGGACCACGACGGGAAGGAAGCGTCGTTGCGGCTGGTTTGACGCGGTGCTTGTCCGGCAGACCTGCGCGACGTCCGGTGTTTCCGGCATTGCGTTGACGAAGCTGGACGTGCTGGACGGTTTCAAGGAGCTGAAGATCTGCACGGGCTACAAGCTTGGCGACGAATTCCTTGATCATCTTCCGACTGCCGCGGACAAGCAGGCGCGGGTGACACCCGTCTACGAGGTCGTGGAAGGATGGTCGGAATCGACGGCAGGTGCACGAAGCTGGACCGACCTGCCGGGATCGGCGGTAAAGTACGTGCGGCGGATCGAGGAATTGATAGAATGTCCCGTTGCGCTGCTGTCAACAAGCCCGGAGCGGGACGACACGATCCTTGTGACTGACCCCTTTGCGGACTGACGAAGAGGTGAAAATGGCTTTGTCGTGGAAGGCGCGGAGACGGTGGGCCCTGGTGATCCTGCTTCTTGGGCTGCCCGTCTACATCGCTGTCGCGGCAAAGGCGGTGAGTGCCCTTGGCCGGCCGCCGGTCTGGACCGAACTTCTGGTTTATCTGTTCTTGGGCATCCTGTGGGTTCTGCCCTTTCGTGCCGTGTTCCGGGGCATTGGCAAGGCTGATCCGGGCATCAACGGGGACTCGGACCGCACGAGGTGAACTGAACAAGGGACCGCGGTCTCGACCATTGTCGCATGGGCTGCGCCGGGACACGCCACATCCGGTCCTGTCTGCCATGCAACGCGTGGCGGCACAGCGTGCAGCGCTCCATCGCGGATCGGAGTCGAACGGGCGCGGGAGCCGCCAGAAGGCTTCGTTCGCGCTGATCCCGTTCAGGTCGCAAGGGCGTCCAATGCTTCCCGGAGGTTGATCGCGCCTTCATAGAGTGCGCGGCCCGAGATCGCCCCGGCGATGACGCCCGTATCACGGAGCCGGATGAGGTCCTCCAGGGATGAGACTCCCCCGCTTGCGATGATCGGGACTTGAGTCTTGCGGGCCAGCGCGGCGGTCGCACCGACATTGGGGCCATCCATGGCGCCGTCCCGGTCGATGTCTGTGTGAATTATGGCAGCGATTCCGGCATCCTCGTAGGCTTGCGCGAGTTCCGCGACCGTCATTTCGGTTGTTTCAGCCCAGCCATGCGTCGCGACATGCCCGTCACGTGCGTCAAGGCCGACCGCAATCATGCCAGGAAACGCCCGGGCGGCTTCACGGACAAGATCAGGGTTTTCGGCGGCGACCGTGCCGAGCACGACCCTCGCGAGCCCCTTCCCGATCCAGCTTTCGATCGTTGCCATGTCGCGAATGCCGCCGCCCAGTTGGGCGGGGATGGAGACCGAGCGAAGAATGGATTCAACGGCGGACGCGTTGACAGGATGGCCGGCAAA
>VXPN01000142.1 GCA_009839535.1 Boseongicola sp. SB0662_bin_57
AGGGTCCTGGGGGGAACACGTCCGTGAAAGACGGCGACGTCATGTGGATCAAGGCATCGGGCACGGAACTGGCGCATGCGGAAATGCACGACATCTTCGTCGCCGTGGATCGTGCCGCGGCGCTTGCCGAAGTGCACGGGTCCGCCGGAGACGGAAGTTGCCAGGCCGCCGTTCTGGATCCGCACACCACGCTTCGACCGTCGATCGAGACGACGTTTCACGCCGCGTTCGATCATGCGGTCGTTGTGCATACACATTCGATCGCGACCCTGACGCACGCGATCAGCCCCGAAGGATGCGCCGCCGCACGCAGCAAGCTTGGAGGCCTGCCCTTCGTGACGGTGCCCTATGCCAAGCCCGGCCTGCCGTTGACGAAGTCGATCATGTCAAGGGTGACGGCGGAAACGACCGTCGTCATTTTGCAGAACCACGGCCTGATCTGCTGCGGCAGTTCGGCGCCGGAAGTTTCCGAACTGCTTTGCGAAGTGGAGGAAAGACTTGCCATGCCGCATCGTGCTGCGGCGTACAACCCTCCGGAAGCAACTCCGGAGTCCGGCATGGAATGGGCGAGCGAGGGGTGGATGGCGCAACAGCCGCGAACCTGCACGTTGGCAATGTCCGGCTCGTACTATCCCGACCATGTCGTCTTTCTTGGACCTGGAGGCCTGTCCGGCGGCGGCCAGGTCGGTGCGTGGCCGGCCATCCTGTTCGAGGGCGTCGGCATCGCGCTTCGCTCCGATGCGTCGCCAAGCCAGCGAGCAATGCTGCGATGCCTTTCCGACGTGCTCGGCCGACTTCCGGAGGGTTGGTCCGCAAGTCCCATCGGGCCGATGGCCGAGGCGGAACTCCTGAACTGGGATGCCGAAAAGTACCGGCAGGCGCTGGCGTCGCGCCCATGAGCCTGGCGCTTGGCATCGACGTGGGCACAAGCGGCATTCGAACCGCCGTCATAGACGAATGCGGAGCAGTCCTGTCGATGGCTCGTTCGGCGCATCTGCCCCAGGATCCGGACCGCATTGACGCGGAAAAGTGGTGGCAGGCGGTGGAAGCCTGCATGTTGCGGCAAGTCTCGGCACTGAAGGACTCCGGGCGCAGGGGAACGGAGATTTCGCGGATCGCCGTCGACGGCACTTCGGGAAGCATGGTGCTATGCGACGCAAGACTGCGCCCGGTCGGGAGGGCACTGATGTACGATTCCGGCGGCTTTGGCTCAGAGGCGGAGCGGATCGGCATGCACGCGCCCCCGTCGCATATCGCGCGTGGACCGAATTCGGCGCTGGCGCGTGCAATGCGCCTCGTTGCGGACGACACGGACGGGCTTGCCCGCCATCTTCTTCACCAGGCCGACTTCATTGCCGCCAGGCTGACGGGCCGCGGCGGACATTCCGATCACAACAACGCCCTGAAGACCGGCCTGGATCCTGCGTCAGGAAATTGGCCCGACTGGACCGGCGCGGTCATCGACGCTGCCCTGCTGCCACGCGCCCATGCGGTGGGAACGCCAGTCGCGGAGATCGAACCCGATCTCGCCGCCCGGATGGGACTTGCATCGAATGCGGTTGTCTGCGCCGGCACCACCGACAGCATCGCGGCCTTCCTTGCGGCGACTCCTCCCAAGACCGGAACGGCCGTGACCTCGCTCGGCTCCACTCTGGCAATCAAGATGCTCGGTCGTGAGCGAATCGACGATCCCGCGATCGGCCTCTACTCGCATCGGCTTGGGAATGCATGGCTGGTCGGCGGCGCTTCCAATTCAGGCGGCGCGGTTCTGGCACGCTATTTTTCGTCCGAAGACATTGCCCGCCTGAGCGCCAGCATCGACCCAAAGGCACCTTCCGGCCTCGACTTCTATCCGTTGATCCGCCCGGGTGAGCGATTTCCGGTAAACGACCCCGACCTGACGCCGCGCGTTGCGCCCCGGCCTGCCGACGACGCAGTTTTCCTGCAAGGCCTGCTGGAAGGCATCGCACGGATCGAAGCGCAGTGCTATCGCGAGATCGAGGCCCGAGGCGGCAGATTCCCGGACGCAATCTTCTCTGCAGGCGGTGGTGCGCGAAACCCTGCATTCACTGAAATCCGGGCCAAGGCCCTGGGCATTGTGCCGGCACGTGCGGAAAACGTGGAAGCCGCGATCGGCGCGGCGCGGGTTGCGGCGGGCATGTCCTGAGACCCAGGCAACGCAGTCCTGAACGGCAGGATGCCGCCAAGATCCAAAAGGCGCACATTTCCTCACGCATGCTGATGACAACCTTTCCAATGGCCGATAGCCTGGCGGAATGTCTGGCAGCCCATGGACAGACGAGGAGAATGACCTGATCGTCGAAGACTACTTCGCGATGCTGGCCAAGGACGTCGCGGGACGGGAATACGTGAAGGCCGCACATCGACGCGCGTTGATGCCACGTCTGCAAGATCGCTCCGCGGCCTCTATCGAGTTCAAGCACCAGAACATCAGCGCCGCTCTCAGGGATCTCGGCGAGGACTGGATTCGCGGCTACAGGCCGGCAAGGAACTACCAGGGCACGCTCGCCGATGCCGTCGTGCGGTGGCTCAACCGAAATCCGGACTGGATCTCCAGACCTTCCGCGAACCGCCCCGCGTTCGGAACGCCCGAATCGCTGGAAATTCCGGTCGGGTTGCCGCCCACCTTGTCAAACGGGCCACCACCCAAAAATATCGAGAGGATGATTCAAACCGCGAAGAAATTCGACATCGCGGGCCGGGACGAACGCAATCGGGCGCTTGGTCGCGCCGGTGAGGAGCGGGCCTTGGCGCATGAGCGGGCCACCCTGCATGGTGCTGGCCGGGGCGACCTCGCCCATCGCGTGCGATGGGTCTCGGAGGAGGACGGCGACGGCGCAGGCTATGACATTTCCAGCTTCGAACCAAACGGGAAATTGCGCCTTATCGAGGTGAAGACGACCAACGGGTGGGAACGGACACCCTTCTTCATTTCCCGCAACGAGGTTGCGGTGTCGCAAGAGCGCCCCTCCGAATGGCGCCTGTTCCGGCTCTGGAACTTCTCCCGCGAACCGAAGGCTTTCGAGATTCGTCCGCCGCTCGATGCCCATGTGTCGCTGACGGCTACGGCGTTCCGGGCCGACTTCCGCAGGGAAGTCGACCCGCACGCACGGAAGGGCGTGTAGGCTTCGGCATCGAGGCCGACACAGGCATCGAATTCCGGTCGCTGGGTCTCGCCAAATGGCGGCGCGCCCATTTCATGGCCAAGGCCACCGAAGCATTGCCTGCCAGGCCGCGCGGCCCTATTGTCACGATTGCCTGCAGCGATGGCGTCGCTGTCCCGGCGGTGGTCCGGGTCCGGGAGATCATGGCCCTGTACGCCGGGGCGATGGCCAGAATGGAGACCGCCATGGCTGACACGCGCCCCGACTTCCTTGTTCTCGAAAACGGCGAAAAGGCCGAACTGCCCTTTGCCCCTGAAGAGTATGCAGCTCGGCTGGCACGGCTCCGCGCCGTCATGGAGCAACGAGACATCCCGGTCGTGCTGCTCACGTCGATGCACGGCATTGCCTACTACTCCGGATTCCTTCATTGCGCATTCGGCCGTCCATACGGCTGCGTCGTGACCCGGGATCGGTGCACGACAGTTTCGGCCAACATCGATGCCGGCCAGCCTTGGCGGCGCTCGATCGAGGACAACGTCATCTACACGGACTGGAAACGCGACAACTACTGGCGCGCGGTGAAGTCCGTCATCGGCACCGCCGCCCGGCTCGGCATCGAGGCAGATCACCTGACCCTTGCCGCCGAACGGACATGCCGCGAAATGCTGGGTGCCGAGGAACTGGTCGATATCGCGCCGGACACGATGCGACTCCGGATGGTCAAGTCGCCTTCAGAAATCGCGCTCATCAAGGAAGGGGCTCGCATTGCGGACGTCGGAGGATGGGCGATCAAGGAGGCGATCAGCGAAGGCGTCCGCGAAATCGATGTCGCAATGGCTGGGCGAAACGCGATGGAAATCGCGATCGCTGATGCCTTCCCGGACGCGGAATACCGCGACACCTGGGTCTGGTTCCAGTCAGGCATCAACACTGATGGCGCGCACAACCCTGTCTCCGGACGGCGGCTTGAAGCCGGCGATCTCCTTAGCCTCAACGCGTTTCCGATGATCAACGGGTACTACACAGCGCTCGAGCGCTCGCTCTTTCTCGGGGAACCCGATGCCGAAACGCTCAGGATCTGGCAAGCCAACGTTGCAGCGCACGAATTGGGTCTCTCACTCATCAGGCCGGGCGCGACATGCTCGGGAATTTGCGCGGAAATCAACAGGTTCTTCGAAGACGAAGGGCTCCTGCAATTCCGGTCCTTCGGATA
>VXPN01000444.1 GCA_009839535.1 Boseongicola sp. SB0662_bin_57
CCGGAAGCAGGGCGCTGGCGTTGAATCCGAAGATCGAGATCAGGATGGGCAGCGAAATTGCCAGCGCAATGACCTGTCCCAGGCCAGGCGTGGCGCCGACGACGATGCCGGCGAAGAAGCCTGCCACAACCATCAGGACAGTGACGGATACCGGAATCCCGAGGAGCGTGAAGGCTTCCGGCCCGTGAATGACGGCAAGGACACCTGCGAAAACGTAATCCAGGGCCGTCATCAGACGTCGCCGTTCGGCGGCAGGAGCAGGTCGTCGAACGGCAGGTCATAGAGGGCGATGATGAGCAGGACCGCCACGATTCCGGCCAGCGCGGCATTTCGGCTGAAGCGACCCTCGACCACCGAGGAGGTGCCGGCAACGATGACGAACCCGCCCGAGGCAAAGCCGAGATACTTCCAGGGAACGGTGTCCCTGAGCAGGCGGTAGTCGTCGTCGGCGAACAGCATGGCAGCCGCCGGTCCGGCCCATCGCATCAGCACCATCCCGGCAAGCACGATCGCGATCATGGCCAACAGGAACCTGACATGCTCCGTGTCGAGCTTCGGCGCGTCGTGCGATTTCGGTCCAAACAGAAGCAGGAGTCCCGCAACCGCCATGATCGTGCCTGCGAATGCCGGCGCGAGGGCATCTCCGATCGTGAACTTGCCACGCCTGATCTCGTAAAGGCCGGTATCCGTGTCGGCGGGCAGCCAGAACAGGAGCAACGCTGCGGCAAACGCCAGCAGGATCACTGCCAGGGCGGTGTCGGGATGAAGGCTGCGCATGGGGCGGTGACCGGGGCGGCGCAAGTCCGCCCCGGAAACTCGTTGGCTCAGTTCGCGGCGTCCGCCATGAGCTTGCCGGCGCCTTCGTAACCAGCGGTCAGAATTGAGCTGAGTTCATCTCCCCTGATCACGACGCTGCCGCCGAACGCCTTCTTGATCATGCCACCGGCCTTGGTGCCCGTGTCACTCGCGATCTCGGCAATTGCTGAGGAGATTGCGTCGGCTGCCGCCGCGTCCATGTTCGCGGGACCGACGAAGACGAAGTGGCCATCGGCATTGTATTCCACGCCGAACGCGTCGAGCGTCGGCGCATCGGGCGTCTGCACAAGTGGCGCCGAGAGCGCCGAAGCCAGGTTGACCAAGTCGCCTGCCGCCACGCCATTGGCTTGAATGCCGGCCATGAAGCCCACGTCCATGTCTCCTGCGTTCACGCCATCCAGGACAGCCTTGCCGCCCTGCACGGAAATGATGTTGAAGTCGACGCCGTTCTCGCGACCAACGACATACGCCAGATCGGCCAGGCGTGGCGACATCACGCCAAAACGGATTTCCGCGCCGCCCTTGGCAGCCTCGAACACGTCGGCGAGCGTCTTGTAGCCGCTGTCTGCCTTGGACACGATTCCCATCTGGAAGCCCGCCGTGGTCGTCAGCCCGGTGAAGTCGGAGGGCGACAGGCCGGACCCTTTCGCGGCCACCATGTTGTATCCGAGGGTTTCTGTAACGAGGATCGCGATCGCGGTGCCGTCGGCAGGCTCGTCCTTCAGTGCCAGCGCGGCGTTGATTCCGCCCTTGCCGGTCACTTGCTCGGGGATGATCTTCCATCCGTGGCGCGCCTCGAGCTCCTCTGCAATCAGGCGTGCCTGGGTATCGGCGCCGCCGCCGGCCCGGAACGCTATGATCATCTTGACGGGTCCGGGCGGCGTCCAGTCCGCTGCCAGGGCGCTTGACGCGGCAGCGGCCAGGCCGAGCGCCACTGCGGCGACTTTCAACAGTGGTGTCATTGAGTCCTCCCAAGTTTCAGATTCCGCCCAGTTGCACACAGCTTGGTCGACAGGTCAACGAAAAAGTTGACCCGTCAACCTTTCCGTGAAACCCTGCCATCATTCGGGAGGAGCAGATGGACACTTCCTTGGCGTCACGGACAGGTCAGCTGGGAAGACCGCTGGAGCAGCGCGTGTCGTACCGGCTGGCACGGCTTCACGTGAAGCTGAACGCGCAGGCGACGAGAATTCTCAGGCGGCACGGCGGGCTGTCGCTGGTGCAGTGGAGGGTTCTCGTGATGCTGAATGCCTTCACGGAAACCACCGCCGGGCAGGTGGCCCGCATGACCCGGTTTGACAAGGCCCTCATCAGCAGGACCGTGAAATCGCTGATTCAGGCGGGGCTTGTGAAAGCCCGGTCGGACGATTCGGACCAGCGGCAGCAGCTTCTCTCGATGACCGCGTCGGGCGCACGTGTCTTCGACGCGGCCGCGCCGCACATGTACGCCCGTCAGGACGCCCTGCTGGACTCCATGGACACCACGCAACGCGAAGTCATGTTCGACGCCCTGGACCGGCTTGAGGAAGTCGCGGACCGGGCCGACGCCTTCTGATGACCTCGAATTTCCTGATCATGATGTCCGACGAGCATCAGGCCCGGGCGCTGGGTTGTGCGGCGCACCCTATGGCGAGAACGCCAAACCTCGACAAGCTTGCCCGCCGGGGCGTTCGTTTCACCAATGCATACACGCCTTCGCCCATCTGCGTTCCCGCACGTGCCAGCTTCGCAGCCGGCCGGCACGTGCACCAGTTGCGGTGCTGGGACAACGCGATGCCTTACACCGGGAGCGTCCCGGGCTGGGGGCGTGCGCTTCAGGACAAGGGCATCCCGGTCGAGTCGATCGGAAAGCTCCACTATCGAAACGAGACGGATCCAACGGGGTTCGACAGGCAGCACGTGCCGATGCATGTGAAGGACGGCATCGGACAGGTCTGGGGCTCGGTTCGCCGCGAGTCGGAGCGTGTGGCCAGGGCAGGCGATCGCATGCTCGGACCGCATGTCGGGCCCGGAGAGTCCGGATACACTCGATACGACGATGCCGTCGTCAGGCGTACGGAAAGCTGGCTGGCCGAACGTGCCACGTCAGGCGGTGAAGGGCCCTGGTGCCTGTTTGTCGGGCTGGTGGCTCCGCACTTTCCCCTGGTCGTGCCGCAACCCTTCTTTGACATGTATCCCGCCGATCGCCTGCCGGAGGCCAAGCTGCACCCGTCAACGGGTTATCGGCGGCATCCTTGGGTGGAAGGGCAGAACGCGCTCATGAACACCGAGGAGAAGTTTCGGGATCCGGCAGAACGGCTGGCGGCGATGTCGGCCTATTACGGGCTTTGTTCCTGGGTGGATCACAATGTCGGGCGCATTCTGGATGCGCTTGAGGCGAGCGGCATGAAGGACAGCACGACGATTGCCTACACGTCGGATCACGGCGACAACGTCGGGGCGCGCGGGCTTTGGGGCAAGTCGAACTTCTACGAGGAAAGCGTCGCCGTGCCCCTGATCATGGCAGGGCCGGACGTGCCAAGGGGCGCCTGCGACACGCCGGTGAGCCTGCTGGACCTGTCGCGAACGGTTGCGAAGCACTTCGGGTGCGAGATCGATGCGGCAGCCGGCACGGAGTCCCTGGCCGAGATTGCCGCGCGGCCGGAAGACACAGGCCGCACGGTCTTCAGCGAATACCATGCCGTAGGCTCGGTTTCTGGCGGCTTCATGCTGCGGCGCGGGCGCTGGAAGCTGAATTACTACGTCGGATTCGCACCGGAGCTCTTTGACCTTGTTGCGGACCCGGAAGAGATGACTGACCTCGCACCTGATCCCTGCCACGCAGAAGTCCTCGCGGAGATGGAGATCGAACTGCGAGCCGTTTGCGACCCGGAGGAGGTCAGCGCCCAGGCCTTCGCCGACCAGGATGCACTGATTGCGCGTCACGGCGGGCTTGAAGCGGCGCTCGGGCTCGGTGCGCCGGGCGCCACCCCGCCTCCCGAGCACGGATGAGGATCAGCGTGACCTGACGCGCACGATGATGACGGGCTTGGGCTAACGCCCCAGAGCGTAGAACTCGTCGTTCGGGCGCATGGACGTGAAATTCGCCATCCTGTTGCTCATCGCGAAGAACGCGGAAATCCCGGCGATGTCCCAGATGTCCTCGTCGCTGAAGCCGTGCTCCAGCAGCACTTCGAAGTCCGCGGCGCAAATCGAGCGGGAGTCGTTGGAAACCTTCAGGGCAAAATCAAGCATCGCCTTCTGGCGGGGCGTGATGTCGGCCTTGCGATGGTTCACCGCGACCTGGTCCGCGATGGTCGGGTTCCTTGCGCGTATCCGAAGAATGGCGCCGTGGGCGATCACGCAATACGGGCAACCGTTGTCGTTGGACGTGGCAACGACGATCATTTCACGCTCGGCCTGGGTCAGGCCGCTGTCACGCTCCATAAGGGCATCATGATATGCCATGAATGCCCGGAACTCGTCCGGCCGGTGCGCCAGGACAAGAAAGACGTTCGGAACGAATCC
>VXPN01000313.1 GCA_009839535.1 Boseongicola sp. SB0662_bin_57
GGACGCGAATCACCCCCCGAAGTGGGTCAATTTTCAACGCGACTCCACAGCAGGCGATCCGGAACCCGTTCACGCGGAGCTCGGAGATGCAGCTGTTGACCGCGCACACCTTGGCCTTGGCGATGATCTCCAGCGTCGAGCGCTCGACGCCGTCGCTCAGGAGCGCGTGGACGCGCTGAAGGCGGGGCGACCGGTCGAGGCTCGCGGCGTGCATCATGCGGCACGGTCCTGGGCTGGTTTCGGGGCCGGGCGCGGAATGTCGGACGGCCATTTGGCACCTTCGGGCCAGTGATCGGACGCCTTTTGCATCACGCGTTCGGCGCGGCGGGCAGTCATGCTCAGCCCCCGATCGAATCGTGCAACTGTGTCCCCGCTGCCGGTCAAGATACGGGCCGCGTAAGTAACGGATATGCCCTTTGCGGCACTGAACTCTCGGATGATTTCCAGAATCATTTTATCATTGTGCAACATTGCCCTCATAGTGGACAAAAATGCACAAAACGCAAGGGCAAAGCGGCGCGGTTGCAAAATTTTCTACGTGCACTATTATGCACAAGTGCTTTTGAGCGAACTGATAACCCAAGCACTCGAAGCCGAGTTCGTGAGGTCCGGGATGGGTGCGCGCAGATTTGAGTCTAATCTCGGCTTGCCCAAATGGTCGCTGAGGGGACTGTTGGACCCGAAGAAGAAACGCGTCCCGTCAGTTGACAAGGCAGATGAAATTTGCCGGGCGATCAACTTGGAGCTTCGCATCGTTCCGGTTCGACCTCGGCGCCGCGGTCGCGCACAGCCGGACTCGAAGATCACTGCGATCAACTCCTTGTTGGACGAACAACGCTTCGTGGACGCGGTCAGCGCCCTTGCCGATTCCTTTGCTGCATCAAACGAACATTCCCGCAGCGGTCTCCTGATCCGGTTTTGGGCTGCGTATCCAGAGCTGCGTTGCAAAGAACCATGATCGAAGTCGGAATCTTTTGGCTCGTCACGTCGGTACTGGTGGCCATCATCGCGAACGCGAGAGGCAGAAGCGGGCTTGGCTACTTTGCAATGTCGATCCTGCTGTCCCCGCTTATCACGTGCATCTTCGTGATGTGCATGCCGAAGCTTGATCGAGAAGCCGAGCGGCAACGCAAAGTCAACGAAGCGAACGAACTCGACCGGAGAATCCGGGAGCCGGAAGACCTGGACACCAGGCGGTCGAACGACAGGAAATGGACCATTGCACTGTTCATTTCCGTGGCCGCCTTGGTTTTGGTCCTCACCCGCTGATCAGCAGCTCGCCCACCTTTTTCATGGCCTTTGCGTTGGCGGTGTAGAGCGTCTCGACCTCCTCGATGTTTGCCCAGGCAAACAGTTCGCGGATGGTCGGCGTGTCGCCCACCGACATGATGAAGCTGCCTTTCAGCTTGCTCAGCATGTGCGCCATGCGCGCGAAGTCCTCGGGTGCGAAGACGCCCTTGCCGTAGTCGGCCTCGTGGCCCGGATACGGCGGGTCGAGATAGAACAGCGTGCCCGCCGAGTCGTATCTGGGGATGAACGCGTGCCAGTCCAGGCGCTCGACGTGGACGCCCTGGAGACGGTCGTGCGCCTTCCGGATCAGCCCGGTCATCTTCGAGGTCCGCATCGTGGACATGCCCGTGCGCCGGGGCGCGAAGTTGCCGTGCACGGCGAGGTGCGCGGGCTTGCCGCCGAACGACAGGCGCTGCAGGAAAGCCCAGCGCGCGGCGCGGCGGATGTCGGTGAGCGTGTCCGGCGGCACCCTGAGCAGCCGGTCCCACTCGTCGCGCGAGGACAGGCAGAGGGCGAACTCGGCCTCCAAGGCGTCCGGGTGCTCGCGCAGGACGCGGTACAGGTTGACGATCTCGCCGTTGATGTCGTTCAGGATCTCCGACTTCGGCCGCGACCGGCGGCGCAGGAACACGCCGCCCATGCCGGCGAACGGCTCCGCGTAGCAGCGGTGCGGGATCGCCTCGATGCGCGTGATGATGCGCGACGCGAGGTTCTTCTTGCCGCCGAACCAAGGCGCGACCGGCTCGACGGGATCCACCGGATCCATGCCGGATTCGTCTGTTGACACGGGGGTTCGCCTCCCACGATAGTCCGTCCGCCCTCTGAGGGTGGCGGGACGGTGGCCCGAAGGCCAAGGGTCATCGTGGGAGGTGTGTCTCCCGGCTCGGGGCGTCCCCAACCCCCCCGCCCCCGGCACGGCCGCCAGGGCGGCCGCGGCCGCCCCCAACCGGTGGGTAATAAAAAAATGAAGCAGCCGACCATGTTGCCCTGCATCCGCGCGCCGCGACGCCCTATCATGGGTCCACCTGCGCGCCGTGCGCGCGCCGCATTGCGTTGAAACCAGCAGCCAAAGGAGGCCCCGAAGTGAAACGCACCCGATTCCCCATTCTCGCCGCCGCAGTCACCGCGCTCTGCGCGATGACGGCAATGGCGGCTGCCGCCCCGTTCGACGACCTGGACAATATCGGCCACCCGGTGATGGCGTTCGGCCATGACCCGACCGAGGCTGCCCTGCAGCTTGTTCCGATCGAGGCCTTCGAGGCAGCCGAAACCGTCGAGGTCGCAAGCGCCGGCATGATCATCCTGGGCCTGATGCCCCCGATCGTCTCCGCCGCGCACGCGGACCCGGCCCCCGAAATCTTCCTCCTGGCCCACGCCGGCCAGCTCAGCCCGAAGGACGACTGCCACCGCCACAAGGCGGCGGGAGAGCGGCACTGGCATCTTGAGGGCACCAGCACGCGCGGCGGGCCGTGCCTGAAGGACTCCAACGGCGAGACCTGGCACCTCAACGAGCACGCGCTCTGTTCCGACGCGCGGATCCGCTTCGCTGTCATCGAGGACCTGGACTGGCCGACGTCCCACGACTGGGAGGAGGTGGCGCGCGAACTGCGCTCCTGCATCATGGGCCTCGAACCTGACTGATACCTGGAGGGGGGCGTCGCCTGAGCTGGACCCCCCGTTGAGCGAGCGGCCTGCCCGGAGGCCGCGTGCGCGGCGAGAGCGTGAAAGACCCTCACAGACCCGCGTGCCCAAGACGGACGAAGCGGTGCGACCCGTGGGCTCCGCCACCGGGACAAACCGGAGGAACCCCATGTGAAACACGCCCTGCTGCAGCGCATCGAGACAAGCGACCACGGCACCGTGGGGCGCCTGGTCTCCGACGCCCTGCCGGAGCCTCTCTGGACGATGGAGCCGCCCTGGCGCGGCAACCAGCGCCGGATCAGCTGCATCCTGCCGGGAACCTACAAGGTGATCCCGCACCGATCGCCGCGATTCGGCCAGTGCCTTCTGGTCACCGAGACCGAGGGTCGCAGCCACATCCTGTTTCACTCCGGAAACCTCGGCGGCGACGCCGCGAAGGGGTTCAAGACCCATACGCTCGGCTGCATCCTGCCCGGCCTGCGCGCGGGGAAGCTCAAGCACAAGGGCCGCCTGCAGCGCGCCGTGCTTTCGTCCCGCACCGCTTTCCGCCACCTGATGGATGCCGCGACCGCGCCTTTCGCGATGGAGATCCGCGATGTACAATAAGCTGGCAAACTGGTCGGTCCTTGGCAGGCAGCTTGGGCTGGCCGCGCTTGGCGTCGCCTTTCTCGGCCTGGCCTTCTGGGGAGCCTGGGACTTACTGGTCCGGCTCCTGAACCTCGTCCTCTGAAAGGAGACGCCATGCCTCGCAAGGAACCCGACTTCCGACGCAAGCCGGCGAAGCGGCCGGGCGCCGTCCGGCGCTGCGTCGTCTCCATCGTCATCCTCGCGATCGCGGCGCTGGCCGCGATCATCATCCGGCCGTCCTGAAAGGAGCCGCCCATGTTCGACCTTCTGTTCCAGCACCTGCCCGCCATCTTCACCGGCGGCGCGACGGGCCTCCTGGGCACCGCGCTGTCCGTCGGCACGAAGTTCATGGTGACGCGGCAGCAGAACGCCCACGAGCTGAAGCTGCGCGCGATCGACATGGAGATGATCAAGCTGGAGGCCGCCACCGTCGACCGCCAGGCCGAGGCCGAGGCGGAGATCGCCGAGGCGCAGGCGCTGCGCGAGAGCTACCGCGAGGCGGCCGCGCGCTGGAGCCGTCCCGAGGACGGGGCGATGATGAAGGCCATCGACGTCGTGCGCGGCCTGACCAGGCCCGGCCTGACGTGGTACTTCGTGCTGCTGCTCACCGTGGTGTTCTTCACCGTCGCGACGATGCAGCTGCGCGAGACGATCATCACCACGCTGCTCTACCTCACCACGACCTGCGTCCTCTGGTGGTTCGGAGCGCGGCTCGCTGACAAGCACATGGACCGGATCGCCCGGCGGTGACCGACGACCT
>VXPN01000319.1 GCA_009839535.1 Boseongicola sp. SB0662_bin_57
TGCGCTTCTGGGAGAACAGGTCAACGATGTCGACTTTGCAACGGACGCGCCGCCGGACCGCGTGCTCGAACTTGCGAAGGCGTCAGGATTCAAGACGATTCCGACAGGGGTTCTGCACGGCACGGTGGGCGTCGTTGTCGGCGGAATCCTGCACGAGGTGACGACATTCCGCAGAGACGTGGCGACGGACGGGCGGCACGCAGTCGTGGAATTCTCGGATCGAATCGAGGACGATGCGCGGCGCCGGGACTTCACCATGAACGCGCTTTATGTCGACGCGGAAGGCACGGTGATTGACCCGCTGGGCAGTCGTGCCGATCTGGAGGCCAGGCGCGTGCGCTTCATTGGCGATCCCGAAGCCCGGATCCGCGAGGACTATCTGCGAAGCCTGCGCTATTTCCGGTTTCATGCCTGGTACTGCATTTCCGGGGAGGGCCTTGACCCGGAGGCGGTTGCCGCGATTGCCGCGAATCTCGAGGGGCTGAGCGGCCTTTCAAGAGAACGCGTCGGTTCGGAGATGAAGCGGCTGTTGAGCGCCCGAGACCCCGCACCAGCGGTTGCTGCGATGCGGTCGTGCGGGGTTCTTGCGGCGGTATTGCCGGGTTCCAGCGACGCCGCTCTTGGCCCGCTGGTCGCGCTTGAACGAGGACTGGATGTTGCGACGGACCCGCTGCGTCGCCTGGCGGTGATGGGCGGCGACGGGCTGGCAGATCGGTTAAATCTGTCGCGACGAGAAGCGAAGCGGTTGAGCGACGTGCAAGAACATGGCGAAACGGATCCCGGCGAAGCAGGGTATCGTCTTGGTGCTGATGTTGCTCGGGACGCCATGCTCGCGGCATGCGCTGTCTCGGGGCGGCGGCTCGCGGCGGAGACGCTGGAGCTGATCGAACATGGTGCGGCGCAGGCCTTTCCTGTCAAGGCCGCGGATCTGCCGCCGGCATTCAAGGGGCCAGCGCTGGGCAAGGCCCTTGACGGGCTGGAGAGGAAGTGGATCGCGTCCGGCTTTGAACTGGGCCGCGAGGAATTGCTGGCCTTGGCTATGGGATGACTCTGGCGATCATTCAGGGTAGATCGGCGAAGGCCGATACCCGTGAGGTGCAGAACGGTCGACGGGAACGGCCGCGCGCCGTCTCGGCGAGTCCTGTTTGCCGCGGCATGAGCGTTCCGTGGCCTCGTTGCTTCACGTTCTGCCCGCCCAACCCAAGGTGCAAGCGACATGCTTCGCTTTTTTGAAAGTCTCGTCGATCCCTACTGCGACTATCCGCAGGAGGATCAGCCGCCGAAGAAGCTCTGGCCGTTCATGAACGGCTACGCGCGTCCGTTCCGGAAGGTGTTTGCGGCTACGACCGCCGCGGCAGTTGCCGTCGCGGCCGTGGAGATTTGGCTGATTTCGTACATCGGGCGGCTGGTTGACCTGCTGGCGGCCGCCGAGCCCGGGACGTTCTGGCGGGAGCACGGGACCGAAATGATCCTCGTCGGGCTGTTCTTGCTGACTGTTCGGCCCGTGCTTCAGCTCCTTGACGTCGGGCTGCTGAACAACGCAATCCTGCCAAATTTCGGAACGCTCATCAGATGGCGGTCGCATAGCCATGTCTTGCGGCAATCCGTCGGCTGGTTCGAGAACGACTTCGCTGGCCGGATCGCGAACCGGATCATGCAGACCCCGCCGGCTGCGGGAGAGGCGGTCTTCCAGGTCTTCGATGCACTGACCTTCGCCACAGCGTACGTTGCGGGGGCCTTGATCCTCCTTGGCGAGGCTGATGCACGGCTCGCACTTCCGCTGCTTGTCTGGCTGCTTTTGTACGGGCTCTTGATTCGCTGGACCGTGGTCCGGGTCGGGCCGGCCAGCCAGGCCGCATCAGACGCACGAAGCGCGGTGACCGGCAGGGTCGTGGACAGCTACACGAACATCCACAGCGTCAAGATGTTCGCCCACACCTCGACAGAGCGAGAATACGCGAGGGAGGCGATCGAGCACGCGCGACGGACCGTTCAGGCGGAAATGCGCATTTACACGGGGATGGACCTCGGCCTGACGTTGATCAACGGGTACCTTGTCGTGTCAGTTGTGGGGTGGGCGATCTGGCTTTGGTCGACGGGTGCGGCAAGCATCGGGGCGGTGGCGATCGCCACTTCGCTGGTCTTGCGGCTGAGCGCCATGACCGGATGGATCATGTGGGCGTTGACAAGCTTTTTCCGCAATCTCGGCATCGTGGCGGAGGGAATGGAGACGATTGCCCAGCCGATCACGCTGGTTGACCAGCCGGACGCCAGGCCGCTCAATCCCGGGCCGGGGCGCATCGAGTTTGATGCGGTTGCCCACCACTACGGTCGCCGCGCGGGCGGCCTGGTGAGGATTGACCACGTGATTGAACCCGGAGAGAAGGTCGGGCTGGTGGGACGGTCGGGCTCGGGCAAGTCGACGTTCGTCAAGCTGCTCCTGCGATTCTACGACGTCGAAAGCGGGACCATTCGAGTTGACGGGCAGGACATTTCGCTCGTGACGCAGGACAGCCTTCGTGCGCGCATCGGAATGGTCCAGCAGGAAAACTCGCTGCTGCATCGCTCGGTGCGGGACAACATTCTTTACGGCCGGCCGGACGCCACGGAAGAGATGGTGAAAAGGGCGGCCAGGCAGGCCGAAGCCTGCGATTTCATCCTGGATCTGGAAGACCCCGAAGGCCGGACCGGGTTCGATGCGCATGTCGGTGAGCGGGGCGTGAAGCTCTCGGGAGGCCAGCGCCAGAGGATCGCATTGGCGAGGGTCATCCTGAAAGATGCGCCGATTCTCGTGCTCGACGAGGCAACGAGTGCGCTGGACAGCGAAGTTGAAGCCGCGATTCAGGACGCGCTTCATGGCATGATGGAAGGCAAGACGGTGATTGCCATCGCGCATCGGCTTTCGACAATCTCGCGGATGGACAGGATCGTCGTTCTGGATGACGGCCAGATTGCCGAAACCGGCAGCCACGCCTCGCTGCTGGCGAAGGGCGGCCTGTACGCCGGCTTCTGGAGGCGGCAATCCGGCGGGTTCATAACGACTGATCTCGAGGCAGCCGAATGATCCGCCGCGCAGGACGGCTGATCGACGCCTTTCGCACGGCCGGCGGCCCGCCGCCAAGAACGCTTGGCGCCTTCATGGCCTGGGGCCTGAGCGGCACGTTCCCGGCGCTGGCCGCTGCGGCAGCGGTCTCGGCGGTCGCCGGGACGCTTGAGGTCCTGACGGCATTGCTGCTTGGTCACGTGATCGACACGGCGCTTGCCTCC
This sequence comes from Boseongicola sp. SB0662_bin_57, assembly GCA_009839535.1. Classification (GTDB taxonomy): domain Bacteria; phylum Pseudomonadota; class Alphaproteobacteria; order Rhodobacterales; family Rhodobacteraceae; genus JAJEFO01. Next base: position 3,268 of record VXPN01000319.1, read on the forward strand.
GCTCCCGACAGGTTCTTTGCCGCGAACTGGGCCTTGGTCGCAGGTGTGGCGGCGTTCTTTCTGGTCGCGCGGCCGGTCGTCTTCGGGCTGAGCTCGATTGCGAACGCCGTCGTGATCCTGCCCAACGTCAATCCCCTCGTGCTCACCCGGCTTCACCGATGGACATTGGGACAGTCGGTCACGTTCTTCGACAACGACTTCGCCGGACGGATCGCCCAGAAGCAGATGCAGACGGCTCGCGCGCTCACAGATGTCGCGAGCGAAGTGATCAACGTCCTCTTCTTTGCGCTTGCCTCGCTGATCGCCTCCGCGCTGTTGCTGACCGCCATCAACGGGTGGATGGCGCTCGTCCTGTTCGTGTGGCTGTGCGGATACCTCTACATGGTGCGCTGGTTCATGCCGCGCATCCGCATGCGATCCCGGTCCCGTGCCGGCGCGCGCGCAATGGTCACCGGACAGGTTGTCGACACGATCACCAACATAAAGACCGTGAAGCTCTTCGCTCACGCCAATCACGAGGAACGCGCAGCGATTGACGCGGTGACGGAGTTCCGCGAACGGGCGCTTGACTACGGCTCCTTGGCGGCAGCTTTCCGGATTTGCCTCATCACCGTCGCGGGCATGGTCCCGGTCCTGCTCATTGGCGGCACGCTCTGGTTCTGGAGCCGCGGCGTCGCGAGCCCGGGCGACGTTGTGGCAGCAGGCGCCATCTCGATTCGGATTGCGCAGATGACTGGCTGGGTCAGCCACGTGCTGATGGCGATCTACGGGAATGTCGGCGAAGTCGAGGACGGGATGAACACCTTGACCTCTCCACACGGCCTGACGGACAGGCCTTTGGCGGAGGCGCTTGAATTCCGCACGCCGACAGTCGAGTTCAGGAACGTGAGCTTTGCCTACGGACGTGCGACAGGTGGAGTGGACAGGATAAACCTGGACATTGCACCGGGCGAAAAGCTGGGGATCGTCGGCGCGAGCGGAGCCGGCAAGTCGACCTCGTATGCTCCGAGAATCAGAAAGGAGCCTGGAGGTGGCTGTGGATAAGT
>VXPN01000339.1 GCA_009839535.1 Boseongicola sp. SB0662_bin_57
GCATTCAGGAGCTCGACCAGCCGCTCGGTCGCGCCGGCGGCTCTCATCAGTTCGCCCCAGATTTCGCTCAGGGCTCCCACGGATCCGGCAACCATCACCGAATAGATGACGAACTGGACAAGCTCGCCCACGGTCATCGCGTCCATGCGGACGTCCCGTGCGCCGACCCAGAGAACGCCGACGATTCCGGAGAAGATCAGCGCGATCACGATCACCGTCATCACGGCGCGCGTGGCGATCCGGCTCCGGGCCGATCGAAACGACCGCTCGGTCACTTCGGAAAACGCCTTGCGGCTTTCGGCCTCGTGCGTGAACGCCTGCACGGCCTGGACGGACAGGAGAGTCTCGGAAGCGTTCCCCGAAGATGCCGCGATCCAGTCCTGGTTTTCGCGGCTGAGCGTGCGCAGCCGCCGACCGAGCACGACGATGGGAACAACGATCACCGGCACCAGGAGCAGGACGAGGCCGGCCAGCTTCGGAGATGTCACGAAGAGCAGCGCCAGCCCGCCTGCGAGGATGAGCGCATTCCTGAGCGCGACGGAAACCGACGAGCCTATGACGGACAGGATCAGGGTCGTGTCCGTCGTCAGCCGGGACAGGACCTCGCCGGTCATGATCCGCTCGTAGAAGGCGGGGCTCATTCCGATCATGCGCTCGAAGACCGCGATCCGGATGTCGGCCACCACGCGCTCGCCCAGCCGGGTGACGAGGTAGTAGCGAAGTCCTGTGCCGAGAGCGAGCAGGAGCGCGAGGCCAAGGGCAGCCGTGAAGTAGCTGTCGAGAAGGTCGGCTGCGGAAGTCTCGAACCCGTCAACGACCCGGCGGACGGCAATCGGCAGCACGAGCGACACGACGGCCGTAAGCACCAGGGCGACGGAGGCCACCGCAACCATGCCGCGATAGCGCCGCACGAACGGCCACAGCGCCCTCAGCGCCCGGACATTCCGGGACTTGGCTCGGTCGTGCCCAGAAATGTCCGCCATTCGGTTCCCTCTTCGACCATCCGGCACTCAAGCCTTGAAGTCGTCACAAGACGCAGAAGATCGACCGGAGCGGTTTGGAGCGGGTAGCGGGAATCGAACCCGCACCAAGAGCTTGGAAGGCTCGTGTGATACCATTTCACCATACCCGCCCGGGCGCCGACGTGCTTATGCCAGGGGACTTGGGGCGTCAAGCGATTGGCAACCCTCCTGCGACCCATGAGAGATCCAGCCGTCGCCAGCGGCAAGCGAAGGGAATCAGATTCCTGCACCCGGATTCCGGCGTCCATGGAAGACGAAAATGCGACAGCTGGGGCGTGACGTGGCTCCCCCATGCATTGTACTGGGGTGTTGGATTCGGCGGAGCTGTGGTCGACCTGCTCGGCGCAGCGACCGGCAACGAGCCTGGCGGCGCCTGTCAGGACCGCCGCGAGCAAGGCGTCGGTCTCGGAACGCTTTTCTCCGGATCGAAGATCGACAAGTACGTCAAGGAAGCATTCACCCGAAGGGCGAGGACCTCGCGGCAGCCGGCGCCGGCACGGCAAATCGACGGCCGGACCGCGGACTGGCGGAGCCGCTCAGACCAGGGCCAGAACGCGGGCCGGGCCGCCGGAGCCGCCACGATGCTTCGGAGCGCCGACCACGAGCGTCGCGCCAAACGCCGGCACCCGATCGAGGCCGGCAAGGCACTCGATCCCGTAACGGTTCGATGGCAGCCAGACGTGGTGCGTCGCGAAGTTCCTGCTCGGACCATGGTCAAGCGACAGCGTGTCGACCGCCATCGCCACGGCACCGGTCTCTTCGATCAGCATCCTTGCCGACTCGGCATGGAAGCCGGGAAAGTGCATGACGCCCCCGTCGTCGGCATTCCGGAAACCGTCGCCGCCGGCCCTTCCGGCCCAGCCCGAATGCATGGCCACGCAAGCTCCGTCCGGAATCTCCCCGTTGGCGCCGATCCACTCGCTCAGGTCGTCGGGCGTGACCTGCGTGTCCGGGTCATCGGCAGCCCTGGCCGCGACGTCGACGACGCAAAGCGGGCAAACCAGGTTCCGCGCCGGAATCTCGTTCACCGCCTGCCCGTCCTCGGAGAAGTGCAGCGGCGCGTCGACATGTGTGCCTGCATGTTCGCCGAGGTCCAGCGCGAACGCATTGAACCCGTCTTCCGCGAAATCGTTCACGCGGCTGATCGTGATGCCCGGCGTGCCAAAATAGGTCGGGAAACCGTCGTCAAGAACGTGGGTCATGTCCACGACGACACCATGCCCGCCCGCCACAGCGGGCGGCGCGCCCGACATCGTGGCCACCGCTGCTGCTGCGCCCGCCGCGAAAACGTCGCGCCGCGACAGCATTCGCTCCTTCACCTTGTTCATCACGCGGACGTCGCACATCGTCAGATTCTCACGTTTGCTTCATCATGCCGGGAACTGCATGCATGTCACCACCGCCGCAGTGGGCTGTCAATGACATCTGGAAGTGTCCGTTGCTGGTAACGGGCGAACTGTCCGGCGCTGCGTGCCCCACGCAGCCACGATCAGGCAATGGACACTGGCAGACGTCGTAGAGAATCGGCGTGTTCCCGCCCTTCCGGTGCCGGTTGGCCAGGCTTCGCTCGATCCAGGACTGGCGCTTCAGCAGCCAGTCGGGCATGTCGAGCATCTCATTGCCGGTGACGGTCCCGAGCAGGGTGCCGATGCTGCTCGTTGCGGTCTCGGACGACAGCCGCCGCTCGCGGCTGCCGGTGCGGTGGAGCATGGGCTCGAGGCCGAGATCCCGCGCTGTGGCAAGGACAGCGGTCGAAGAGCATCAGGCTCCCGCGGGTCTTGCGGTGGCAGTCGATTCTCTCCTCCAGCGCGGCGTTGCAGAGCTGCCGCAGGTTCTCGAGCGTCCGTTCGAGCCACCTCCAAGTGCTCCGCTTCTGCGGAAGCGGGCGGTAAGCAACCTGTCTGTGCGTGGCGACGAGTGCCATGCGGCCTTTCCTCCGGCTCGGGCCTGGACGAGGCCTTGGCAGCGCGTCGCAACGCATCCCGACCACGTCTCGACGACCTGCCAAGCATGAAGTTCCCTTTTTGAAACCGCTACCGCACATGATCCTCCTTCTCGCCGGCATCATTCGCGTGGACGCCTCGGTCGACGCCGTATGCCGGGTCGCAGGAGTTGGCCTGATGGACTGTTAGGTTAGGCATATAAGTCCCGATAAAATCATCCGTTTAGCGGGAAATCCGCTCAACTCGGGGAGTTTTGCAAGAGGCTCGGCCTATTGTTCTCGAATTTCGGTCCAACGTGACTTGATCAGTCACGGATGACCCACGTTCGGCGCGCAGGCTCGGTGGCGCCACAGGCATCAAGGACAAGGTCACGAGACATGAAGGGCCCCGCCCTGCGACTGCTTTCGCCGACCGCCATGCACTGACTCGGCGCACCGCCCGGCGCAACTGCACCGGAGGCCGGATCGAACGAGAACTGTTGCGCAGGGTCGGCACTGTCGCAATTCCGCAGGCCGAAATCAGTGCTGGAACCCTCGGGGAGAACAGCGATGCACTTCTCGGAAAAGGCCACCGATTGAATCGCGCCCGTTTCCGGATCATAGGCGAACTGCACATCACCGCCTTGAGACTTGCACGAATGCGCGTGCAGGGTTTCCGCATAACCACGCCCAACGGTGTCGATGCACCAGCCAAGCCCGTCGGCCTCGTCCAGGTTGTCTTTCAAGTGGATAACGGGCGATGGCGTCCGAACGTTTGCCTCACCGGCCAATGCGGCCTGAGCGAGCGTGCAAACCAGCACTGTTGCTGTCATCGAAAAAGGGATCTTCATGTCCGTCGCTTTCCTGCTGTCTGTCGATTCCAGTTTGCCCCAGTCCATCGGCCACAGCCATTGCCAAAGTTGCGTTCGCCTCGGAGCACGGTCCCCAAAGCGTCACTGATGTCGCGATGGTGCCCACCGAAAGGCAGGACGCCACGACGAGAAATCCAATCGGGAGCAAGTTTGCGCGCACCTTCAGAGTCCGTTTTTGCATCAGTTCCAGTTGATACGTTGATGGATGGCTTTTCCGTCGGGACTCGCGAAAAAATCTTTTTTGTCCCGACTTCGTCGGAACAGTTTTTCCGAAGCTCCGCCCGGAAGATGGGGTTCGGATTCGACAACAGATAGCCGTCGGTTCACGGTTTCGCAGCTTGGAGTGTCCCCCCAAGATTGCTGAGAACCGGGTTCCGGGCTGATTCATGGATCCGGGTCCAATCAGGCTGCAGCCGGACACGCGGCAGGCAAACCTGTCCCGAGCGCGCCGTGATGAGCTGCGACCCCTGACGGATGGCCGGGCCCGG
>VXPN01000264.1 GCA_009839535.1 Boseongicola sp. SB0662_bin_57
ACCTGATGACGTGCGCGGGCTTTCCGAAACGGAGCTCGCAGCGATCGAAGAAAAGTTCGATGAGGGGGCCGCCACGCGGTCGGTCACTCCGGCCTTTGGCAAATTCCTCCGCTATGTCGCCCTCACGTTTGCCGTCTACCATTACCTCACGGCGGGATTCGCGCTTCCGCCAGACTTTTGGCACATGGGCTGGCATCTGTCCGGCCTCTTCATTCTCACCTACTCGTTCTATCCGCTGGTCAGGGCGAAGACGTCGTTTGACCTGAATACCGGCGCGCTGCGCCTTGGCGGAGTGCCGTATCTCGACGTCATCCTGATGATCCTCGGCGTCATGTCGGCGCTCTATCTCGGCTTCGCCTGGCGTGGGATCGATTGGCTGGGCGTCGAGGAAATGACCTTCCGCATGGGCAACCCCAACGGGTGGGACATGCTTTTCGGCTGCATCCTGATCGTGCTGGTCCTCGACATCGCGCGCCGGACACTGGGCTGGATACTGCCGCTGATCATCGGCGTGTTCATTTGCTACGCACTGTTCGGACAAGCGTTCCCGGGCCTGCTTCAGCATCCGGGCGTGAAATTCAACACTTTCGTGTCGTCGATGTACTTTCCGCAGGAAGGCATCTTCGGCGTCACGCTTTGGGTGGTCTCGACCATCGTGTTCCACTTCGTTCTCTTCGGCGTCATCGCGCAGCGGACGGGGCTGGGCAAGCTCTTCATCGACAACGCAACAATCCTTGCAGGCCGCTACACCGGCGGTCCCGCGAAGGTCTCCGTTGTCTCCTCGGCCTTCTTCGGCACCATCTCCGGTTCGTCGGTCGCCAACACGGTCTCGACCGGCGCGCTGACAATTCCCAACATGAAGCGGCTTGGATATCCCGGCCATTTCGCGGGCGGGGTGGAAGCTGCCGCCTCGGCGGGAGGACAGATCACGCCGCCGATCATGGGTGCAGCGGCATTCATCATGGCCGAGTTTCTTGAGGTGCCCTACACCACGATCGTCATTGCGGCGATCTTCCCGGCGCTTCTGCACTATGTTGGCGTCTTTGCCGTCGTTCACCTCATGGCGCGCCGCCTTGGCCTCAAGGGCCTGGGCCGTGATGCGCTTCCGAAGCTTGGTGCCGTTTGGCGCGATGGCTGGGCGAACGTCGTCCCGCTGGCCGGCCTGCTGATTGTCCTTTTTTCTGGTTACACGCCCTACATGTCCGCATTTTGCGGCATCTCGCTTGCCATCGTGGCCGGAATGAGCCGAGTGAAGGAACCGGCGACGCTCGTCTACGCGCTCGCTTTCATCGCGTTTGTCATCTGGAAATACGCGGGCGGCGGCTTTGACTTCACGATGTCAGCCATTCTCATCGCCGGGGCCGCGCTTGCGACACTGAACGCGCAGTCTCGAACCTCGGTCACGGAAATGGCCGACACGTTCGAGACCGGCGTGAAATATGCGCTCGCCGTTGGAGCGGCTTCGGCGGCGGTTGGCATCGTGATCGGGGTCATCAACACCACCGGCGTTGGATTCCGCATCGGCTTCATGGTGACGCAAGCGGCCTCGAACTTGGGCAATGACCTGATCTGGCTCTTCCAGTACGGCACCTACCAGCTCTTCACGATCGAAGACCTGACGCTGTTCATCAGCCTTGTCTTCATCGCGCTGGCCTGCATCTTGATGGGCGCGGGAGTGCCGACGACGGCGCTCTACATCATGCTCGTGTCGGTCGCTCAGCCGGCGCTGGCCCAGCTCGGCATCCCGCCAATCGCGAGCCACATGTTCGTGCTTTACTACGGCGTCGTTGCCGAGATCACGCCACCTGTCTGCACCTCGGCCTATGCCGCGGCGGCAATCGCCAACTCCAACCCGTTCCGAACCGGCATATCGGCCTTCACGCTGGGCCTGGGCAAGGTCATCGCCCCCATGGCATTCGTCTATGCGCCCGTACTTCTGTTCGTGTCGTCAACGGGCTTTGATCTGTTGGAGTTCTCATACACCGCAGCCAGCTGCATCGCAGGCGTCATCGCGCTTTCTTCTGCGGTCGTGGGCTATTGGCTGGCGCCGATGGGCGCAGCGTTCCGGGTCCTGATGGCCTTTGCCGGCTTCGTCTTCATCGCCCCGTCGCTGCAAGCGGATCTTGCGGCGCTGGTCATCGCGGCTCCGGCGGTGATCAGCCAGGTGATTGCACGGTACGCTTCGAATGCCGCCGCCTGACACAGACGCCTCGGCCGCGATCCTCGGTGCCGGGATCGTCGGGCTGTGCACGGCCTTGTCCCTTCTTGAACGCGGTGTGCGTGTCCGGATCATCGATCGTGGCGAACCCGGGCAGGAAACCTCGATGGGCAATGCGGGCGTCGTGTCGCCCTGGTCGATCGTTCCGCAGTCGCTTCCCGGCATCTGGAGAAAGATCCCAGGCCAGTTGTTCGGCCATGGCCGGGCCCTTTCGATTCACCCGAAGGTTGCGGCGCGCATGATCCCATGTGGGTGGCGCTTCCTGCAGCAAGGACGCGAAGCGCAGGTGCGCAGAGTTTCCGAAGCGATGTCTCAAGTTTGCGGGCCGTCCATCGAGCTCTATCAGAGGCACCTCTTGGGAACGGGGCACGAAGGGCTGCTCCGCGACAGTTTCTACATACACGCCTTCCGCGACGGCAGCCGGGCCAACCTGACCGATCTGGGGTACCGCATCCGTTTGGAGAAAGGCGCTGACATCGAACTCGTCGGCCGGGAAAGGCTCGCGGAGATCGAGCCCGAGCTTAGCGAAGACTTCGAGGCAGCCGTCGTCATCAAGGGCCAGGCGCGAGTGCGATCGCCAGGAAGGCTCGGACGGGTTCTCGCCGACAAGGCCCGCAGGCTTGGGGCGAAATTCATGCAAGCCGACGTGACGGGAATTCAGTGCAAGGACGCAGGTTGGTCAATACAGTGTACTGGAGGACCCCTGGAAGCCGATCGCTTGGTCGTTTGCCTTGGTGCCTGGAGCCCTGGGCTTCTCGAGTGGACGAATCTGCACGTTCCGCTCATGGCCGAACGCGGATATCACGTTGAATTCAGCGAGCCGGGCATCGAGATCAACAACTCGGTCATGGACGTGGACGCAAAGGTGGTGGCCAGCAGCATGGAAGGCGGGATCCGCATCGCTGGCCAGGCAGAATTTGCACCGATTGACGCGCCTCCGGACGGAAGGCGCGCGGCCCGGCTGGTGCAGATCGCGAAAGCGGCCTTTCGCGACCTCCAGACAGACCGTCCGAGCTTTTGGATGGGACGACGCCCGTCATTTCCGGACAGCTTGCCAATGCTTGGAGATGTTCCGGGCCATCAGGGTCTGTTCCTGAACTTCGGCCACGCGCACTACGGCTTGATGATGGCGCCCAAGTCGGGCGAGTTGATTGCACAACTGATCTGCGGCGAACAAGCCGGTCACAAGATCAACGACTTCTCCCCCAACCGCTTTTGTTAACGGCCACCCAGATCCGACGCCGCGGATCTGCCCTTGCCAAGTCGGCCCGGCATGACTGCGGTCTGACAGGTTCGTTCAGTTCGTCCGACATTCCTTGCGGACGCGTCGATGGTTCCCTCCCGGCGCCGTTCACGCGCCAACTTCTTGTCCCTCGCTGCCCCAAGGGCTAAACCACGGCGCGTCAAGATCGAGGGATGGCCCATGGCCAAGCAGAAAAGGCTCCCACGGCCCAATGCCGAACCGCCAAGGGGCTTCCGTGACCATTTCGGCAGCGATGTCGCCGAGCGCAACGCGATGCTCGATGCGGTTGCCGGAGTCTATCATCTCAACGGATTCGAGGCGTTGGAATCTCCGGCCGTAGAGACGGTGGAGGCCCTCGGGAGTTTCCTGCCGGACGTGGATCGCCCCAATGACGGCGTGTTCGCCTGGCAGGAGGACGAGGACGGCGGCTGGCTGGCGTTGCGATACGACCTGACGGCGCCTCTCGCGCGGGTCTTTGCACAACATCGTAACGAACTGCCGACACCGTACCGGCGCTTCGCGATCGGGCCTGTCTGGCGGAACGAAAAGCCGGGACCCGGGAGATTCCGTCAGTTCTACCAATGCGATGCGGATACGGTCGGGTCGCCCTCGATCGCCGCGGATGCCGAGATCTGCATGGTGCTTTCGGACGCATTGGAGGCTGTCGGCATTCCGCGGGGCGACTACGTGATACGGCTCAACAACCGCAAGGTGCTGAACGGCGTTCTGGAGGTTGCCGGACTGTCCGTAGAGGCGGAGCGGGAGCGCGGCATCGTCCTGCGCTCGATCGACAAGCTGGACCGGCTGGGGCCGGAGGGAGTCCGTTCCTTGCTTGGC
>VXPN01000221.1 GCA_009839535.1 Boseongicola sp. SB0662_bin_57
CCGTTCCAAGTGCGACCAAATTTGACGCACTCGCCTGTTAGCGTCTCTCCTTTGCGCCGAATCGGAAAGAGACATGCTCACGGCCTACGAACGAAAACTGCTTGCGTCGTATCTCGCCAACATCGCCTCAGGCCTGAACCGCACGGATCCGGAAGCCCGGGAACTGATCGGCTGGTTTGCCAAGCGGGATCACCATCTGGGCAGCTCTCCCAGGAAACGGCGTTCGAAACGAGACCGGGACAGGAAGGATGTCTCGTCAGAGGCGCTTGGTTGCGTCGAAGAGACCATGCGCAAGGAATGTTCGGACATTCAGGCAAAACGCGACCGAACCGCCCTGCGACTCCGGCGGCTCGGGAAGTCTACAGGACTCAGCCGGACGGACATCGGCATCCTGGAACTGCTGCTGCGTTACGAGACCCACGCGGTCTTCGAGTCCATGGTCGACGACATTTTCGGGTCTTCGAGCATGTTGAAGAAGGCGCTCAATCTCCACGGACGGGCGATGTCCCTGATTCTCGGCCTGACAGCGAACACCGTGCAGTCCCGCCTGCGGGATGACGCACCGCTGGTCCGTTCCGGTCTCGTCTTGATCGAGGACGACGGTGACCTTGAGATCCCGCGTCGGCTCGGCCGCCTTGTCACAGCACCGGGGAACGCCAACGTCGACGCTACCCGCCTGCTTCTGGACGCTGCGCCGCAGACCGATCTTGAATGGGCGGACTTCGACCACTTCGCCGCCGACCGTGACCACATTGAGAGGCTCCTGGCAGGCGCGCTGGGCAGCGGCAAGCCGGGCGTCAACATCCTGATCTACGGACCGCCCGGCACCGGCAAGACCGAATTCTGCAAGGCGCTCGCCGTCCAGCTCGACGCGACCCTCTACAGCGTCGGCGAGGCGGACGTCCGCGGCGACGAGCCATCGCGCAGGGAGAGGCTCTCGGAGCTCAGGCTGGCACAACGCCTGGTCGGAAAAAACTCCCGTGCGCTCCTGCTGTTCGACGAAATGGAGGACCTGCTGGCGGGCTCCTTCGGCGGCTTTGCAAGGCTTCGCCCGCTGCGCTCGTACCGGTCGCAGGCAACCGCGAGCAAGGTCTTCATGCACCGCATGCTGGAACGGACGCCTGCGCCAACCCTGTGGACCATGAACGACACGGACGAGGTCAGCCCGGCCATCCTGCGCCGCATGATGTTCGCCCTCGCACTGCATCCGCCGAACGCAGCCGTAAGGGCGCGTGTCTGGGCGCGCCAGCTTGAGCGTCACGACATTGAGGCCGCGCCGGACGAGGTGACGGCGCTGGCTTCCGAATTCGATGCAGCCCCCGGGGTCGCGGCAGGCGCGACCGCCGCAGCCAGCCTGGCCGGTGGCGACATTGCCGCGGTACGCACGGGTGTTCGCAGCCTGGCCCGTCTCCTTTCCTGCGACAGTCCCGCCCAAGGACTCCCGAAAAGGTTCGATCCAGCGCTCATCCAGGCCGATACCGACCCCACGGCTCTCGCCAACCGCCTGGTTGCGCGAAAGCAGCGTCGCTTCTCGCTCTGCCTGCAAGGCCCACCCGGCACCGGGAAGAGCGCCTACGTCCGCTACCTCGCGGAGAGGCTCGGCATGGACGTCGTGCAGAAGCGCGCGTCAGACCTGATGTCCATGTGGGTGGGGCAGACCGAAAGGCTCATCGCCCGTGCCTTCGCCGAGGCACGCGACGCCCGCGCCCTCCTGGTCTTCGACGAGGCCGATTCGCTCCTCGCCGATCGGCGCCTCGCGCAGCGCAACTGGGAGGTCAGCCAGGTCAACGAGATGCTGACATGGATGGAGAGCCATCCCCTGCCCTTCGCCTGCACGACCAATCTCGGGGACCGTCTCGACCCGGCGACGTTGCGCCGCTTCGTGTTCAAGCTCACTCTTGACTACCTGGCGCCCGAACAGGCCAATGCGGCGTTTCGCAGCCATTTCGACCTGCCGCCGCCGCCCTCTCTCGCAACGCTCGGAAACCTCACGCCAGGCGACTTCGCGGTCGTGCGCAACAGGGCCGGGATCCTCGGCCAGATGCAGGATCCGAAAGCACTCGAGAACATGCTGCGAGCCGAGTGCACGATCAAACCGGATCGGCCACGCAACATCGGCTTCAGAGCCCAGGCTTCTTGTGAGACGATGACGCCGCCCACGGCGGCGGGAAGCGGATCTTCGACTCTTCGGAAAGGCTGAACTGCCGTTGAAATTCGCAACGAACGGAACATTTCGCGCATTCGTCCTTGAACAATACAGGAACATCCAGTAGGTTCCGGTATGTGGATGACAACGACACGCATCGCAAGACGCGAAAAGGTAACTTCACAGACCGTCCGGCGCTGGATCGAGGGAGGGCGATATCAACGATTTGAGCGGACATCCGGAGGACATAGCGGGGCCCGGGTTCCGGTCGAACCCGGCACCGACCTCCATTGCCGTGCCAGCAGCGCAACACGGCGGTCCTCGCCCGATGCCCGAGGACGGGCAACACTTCGACGGCCTCGAGACGGGCATGCTGCCCGTGGCACTGGACCCGGTGGCGATCGCAGGCGACGATGTCCTGTCGCCCTACTGGAACGCGGGCTGCGCGGAGATGGAGTCCAAGTGGTGGCTGCCACATCGGACCGCATCACCCGGTCCGGCTGCCCGACCGTCAGGCACGTCATCGAACTTCAGGGAGGAAGCATCGAGCTTCTGGAAGAGGACGATCTTTCCGACCAGCTCGACGTGCGATGCCTCGTTGCGTATATCACTTCCTTCTGCAACTCCCGTCACGGCAAGCGTCCTGGTCAAGGCCACGAGGAAGATCAGGGCCTACCCGAAGAACCCGGACCTGCTGCATGAGATGGTCCACCAGCAGCGCCGCGCCTACAACCTGGCCGTCGCCTGCTTCCGGGAAGCCGACGATGGCCACGTGAACCCCAGGGGACCGGACCTGAAGCGGACCGCGCTCCGCGCCACGATCCGGGAATGCGTCCGTGACGAAGTTGGCGAACGTGGCGGCACGTTCCGCTCCGCCGACTGCGACGAGGCGGTGAACGCAGCCTTCAGGACACGGGACGCGGTCATTCGCAAACGGAAGGCGGGCCGGAAAGCCCGTCTTGATTTCCGGAGCCGCAAGCACGTGCGGCAGAGGATGATGGTCCAGAAGATGTCAGGCGCGTTCGTCGACCGGAACTTCGGCCTGGCGGAACCCATGCCCGACGAGGCGTGGAAGAAATTGACGACGATAGTGCTTGAGCGGGGGAGGTGGTTCATCTGCGCTCAGTTGCACATGGTCACAGTGGGGCAGGACGAAATCCAAGTCCGCTCCGCCGTGGCGCTTGACCCCGGCGTGCGGCCCTTCATGACCGAATGCTCGATGGACCACGCCGCCAGCTATGGAGACCGTTTTCATTCCGACAAGGTTTTTCCCCTTCTGCTGCGGCTTGACCGTTTGATCGGGCAACGGGCAAAGGCGAAGCATGACGAGTGGAAGCGTCATTTCCAGAAGCGGATCGACAAGTTGTTCATCCGTGTGCGCAACCTTGTGGACGACCTTCACAGACGTGTCGCCTACGACCTCGTTCAGACGTTTGACGTGATCCTGCTTCCTTCCTTCGAGACGAAGCGGATGAGTGCGAAAGACGATCGCAAGATCAGGTCGAAGACGGTTCGGTCAATGCTGGGCCTTGCCCATTGCCGGTTCAGGCAGAAACTGGAGTGGATGTGTCGGAAACACGGCAAGCGTTTGGTGACCTGCAACGAGGCTTACACGAGCAGGACGCGCTCATGGGACGGTTTCGTGAACGAGCACCTTGGCGGCGCGAAGACGGTCAGCGATGGCAGAATCGTTGTTGATCGGGACATGAACGGTGCGCGGGGCATCATGCTTCGTGCGCTCTACGGCAACCTGGGCCGTTTTCGGGCGGCGGGCGCCGATGTTGCGCTCGTTGCGGAATAAATCAAGTGATGCGATACGAACGCCTGAAAGACATCATCGATCTTGCAGTTCGGCTACAGGGGTCGCGAGCAGGTGTGACGCTCGACGAAATCCAGTCGGACCTGTCGGTCAGCCGTCGAACCGCGGAACGGATGCGCGATGCCGTCGAATGGGCTTTCGGACCTCTGGAGACCGTGCCCTCCGACGACAACAGGCTGCACTGGCGGCTGCGCTCGAAGGCGTTGCGCTGCCTGCTGCAGGTCACTGTCGAGGAACAGTCGGCGCTCGCCACCGCCGCTGCGGCACTTGAGCGAACTGGCCTGCAGGAACAGGCGACCAAGC
>VXPN01000193.1 GCA_009839535.1 Boseongicola sp. SB0662_bin_57
GGGAAGTGACGGGTTTCGACGCCAGGAGACGGAGGATCGTCGAGCGGGCCGCGCGTTGGCGGCCGGAAACGCCGCTCGGCAGGAGCCTGGCCAGCAGCTACGGACGCTGGGCAAGGTCGGCCCCGAAGGTGGTCGAGCGGGGCGAGACGCTGGCGAAGGACCCGCTGATCTCTCCCGATGATCGCAAGGCGCTGGAGAGGGCGACGGTGCGCATCAAGGACACGCTTGACGCCTGCGGCCTCGAGGCGCGGCATGTCCGGACCTTCGAGGAGATCGGCGACAGGGCGGAGAAGGAGGGATGCCACCGCTACTTCGTCGAGGGCTACGGGAGCTGGGTCCGCGACCTGGGCCAGCAGGCGTGCGTGGGGCCGGGAAAGAACGCGCTCGCGGCCCGCGAAAGGCTGCTGCGCGACGACATGCGGGTCGCGCAGGCATGCGTCGAAGGCCTGGAGGACGATCTTGCGAAGGCAGTGCAGGAGCGCGAGGAAGGCGGCGAGCGGTTCGTTTCAGAGATGCACCCCTACGCCGGGTGGAAGCGCGAGGCCACGCGCCATGTCGGGTATTTCCGGCATGTCCTCGGCGACAGGGACCGCTACGGCCCGCATCTTGACAGGGTTCCCGGGCTGGAGAGGCGGATGCGGGAGATGGCGGCCACGATCACGGAAACCGTCAGGCGCGACGCGCCCGTCCGGAAGGAGGTCGAGGCGGCGTACAAGGTCCGGATGGAACGCGAGAGGGCGATCAGGCAGCGCGAGCGGGAACTGGAGCGGAGCCGCAGCCCGTCGCGCTACATGGGCCCGAGATCGACTACGGGCGGTAGGCAATTGCAGTACGCGATCCGTGGGCAGCTTGCGGAGACGCCTTTCTGCCGTCGAGTCGTGCAAATGTCGTCCTTGCATGACAGGACCTCCTGGGCATAATGTGGGCCAGCTGGCGCATTTTCGCCAGAGCCTGAGGAGAGACTCCATGAAGACCGCAGTGGAAATGGAAGCGGATTATATACGATAGTGCCCAATTAGTTCTTGACTTCGCCGCGCCGTTTCATACAATAGTGCCCAACGAGACGGAGATTCGACATGGCACACAAGGCGCCCGGCAAGCACCACCGCGAAGGCATGAGCCTCACGAAACTGTTCAAGACGTTCCCCGACGATGCATCTGCCGAAAAATGGTTCACCGAAGAACGCTGGCCCGAAGGCCCGCATTGTCCGCACTGCGGATCGGTCAACGTCCTGTCCGGCGCGAAGCACAAGACCATGCCCTACCGCTGCCGCGAGAAGGAGTGCCGCAAGCGTTTCTCCGTCCGCACCGGCACCTGCATGGAAGCGTCGAACCTCGGCTTCCAGGTCTGGGCGGTCGCCATCTATCTGATGTCCACAAGCCTGAAGGGCGTGTCTTCTATGAAGCTGCATAGGGATCTGGAAATCACGCAGAAATCCGCTTGGCATCTGGCCATGCGTCTGCGCAAGGCGCTTGAAGACGATGGAATCGACCTGCCGTTTGCGGGTCCGGTTGAAGCGGACGAAACCTATATCGGCGGGAAGCGCAAGAATATGTCCAAGAAGAAGCGCCGCGAGTTGAAGGAAGCCGGCGCAGGCCGTGGCACGGTTGGCAAGGAAGCCGTTGTAGGCGTCAAGGATCGCGAGACCAATCAGGTTCGCGCTACGGTCGTTCCCGTCACGGACATTCCGCACGTGGCTGGCTTTGTGGCCGCACAGACAAAAAACGGTGCGACGGTCTACACGGATGAAGCGAAGGTGTACAATGCACTCAAGCCGTTCTTCGACCATGAAGCCGTCAATCACTCCGTGGGCGAGTACGTCAGGGACATGGCGCACACGCAAGGAATGGAATCTTTCTGGAGCCTTTTGAAACGCGGGTATCAGGGCATCTACCACAAGATGTCCCCGAAGCACCTTGACCGCTACGTCACCGAATTCGCTCACCGCCACAACATCCGCAATCAGGACACCATCGACCAGATGAACGACGTGCTGCGTGGCATGATCGGGAAGCGCCTGCCCTACAAGGCACTCAAGGCGGACAATGGCCTTTCGTCCGGGGCGCGGTCGTGATTTTCGTTCTTTGGCTTGTAGATGATTCTGCGACGTACACAAAAAGAGGTGATCATGTCAGAATCTTGGGGCTTCACAATGTCGGGAAGTGCGGCAATTTACCATCTGTACGCTCTATCTAACACGTTGTTCTGGGTGTGCATGTAGTGACCAAAGGCAGTTTGTCATGGATGATGCAGGAACCACTGTTGCGCTTCAACTTACCATTCCATGGTGGGGATGGGTCGGCATTGCAGCAACCTTGATTGGTGTAGGCATTTGGGTTGGAGCGGTTCAATCGAACCAGACCGCGTTCAAGGATTTCATGGAAGAGATCAGGAAGGACATTAAGACCCTCCAGGCGGACATCAAGGATCTGCTGAAACGATCACAGCCGCCGCCAACGGTACAGGCGAGCAGTCCAGTGACCTTAACAGACTTCGGTAGGACGATCTCTGACGCCTTGGACGCGACTGCATGGGCGAAGGAACACGCTCACATGCTGGTTGAAGGCGCCAAGGACAAGGAAGAATTTGAAGTCTTTGAAATGTGCGCCGAGTATGTCGCAAAATGGTTTGACGATCCAGAGAACAAAGAGTTCTCCAGAAAGGTGCGTGAAGCCACCTATCAGCACGGCACTGATTTGCATAACGTTCTGAAAGTCTATCATGTCGTGCTTCGAGACGAAGTGTTCGAACTGATGAAGTCGTCATAGGAGCACAAGCATGGCTTGCAGGATCGGAATGGCAACAAACGTCGCGCAACGCCTGAACGAGCTAGTTCAGAGCGGAATCATTCCAAGTCATGCAACGTACAGAACGTTGGCAAGCGGACTTACCTATGAAGAAGCGAATTTCCGTGAAGGGTATGAACGATCAATGTGCGGACCAGCATGCCAAGGTCAGGCTGGCGGGGGCTTCGTCGCCGGAAGGGTTTGGAGCGTCTACCGGGTTGATTGGTAGCACTGGCGTTCGGCGCGAGAACCTCCTAGAATCGCATCGCCCCGCAGGTTTGGCAGCCAATGCGGGGCGGACGAAAAGAGAATATGCGACAATCTCCGATCAGGATGAAACCTACACGGAGACATTTACCATGTCAAAGAATCAAAGTGACTTCGCAAGAGAAGAACAGGACGAAGTGACCACGGACCAGATGGAATCCAGAATCACGCAACGCATCTTGGAGTTCCATAGTGCTTTGGTGGCACGTGGGCAAATCAAGCCTGTGCCGCCAAAGCATGTATTGACGCCAGTGGCTGAAAGCGCCGCTTAGGGTTCATACCCGTTGCAGCCGCCCCTTTCTTCCTTGCACTCTGGATTGCCGTCTATCAGGTCTTGTTCTTCGTCAAGCCGTGCTTGACGGCTTGATTGAAGGTGTTCGTGGTAGTGGGTGGCGCCCTTGTCCGTAACGCAGCCCTCGTCCAGAGCGTCATCGTAACGCCTTTGAAGATCGCCTTGTCCGATGTACACGGCTAGCCAAATCCCGCCAACCTTCTTGGCGAAGATGTAGTTCCCGTCTTGGTTTGTTTCAGGTCGCCAAGGCAGTTCGTGGACAGCATATCCATATGACTTGCCGGATGCTCCGGTCCAGTCGTGTTGGTCACTCATGACATTTCCTCTTTTGTCGTGGGTTGCAGCGTCCGGCCTTCACAATAGGCCGGACGTTCGCGTTCTAGTTGCGCTCAGGCGGTCGGTCTATGGCGGATTCGTCTTGTCTGCGCACGGCTTGGAAGTGTTGGCTTGTCCGAATACGTAGCCGAGTGCCGTTCCGATCAACGTCGCAGTTGCCTGCGAATCGATTTTTCCGTTGATGGAGAGCAACGCGACAATGGGCAGTGTAAGTGCCAAAACGGTGTAGCGAATGAACTGCCATCCAATGCCTTTGCCGCCTGTAAGAACACCTACTCTTGCAAGACTTCCAAGAGCGAAAATCAGGATGCAGAACATCAGTGAAAGGCTTATCCACGACGTTACGTTGTGTTCGAACATCTAGCTTCCCCTTGGGCTACTTCTTCGCACCGAAAGACCCAACCACGCCTCGTTGTTCGAAGACGCCCGCTGTCTCCGCGTGGTTGGGGCCGTAGAACCCACCTTGAATCCGGTTTCCCGTGGTGCCGGCTTGGAATGTGCCATCAGTGTATGCCGGAACGCCACCCGGGTTCCACTCTGAGGTGCAACAGCAGCGAGCGAGGGCGAAGCCCGAGCG
>VXPN01000331.1:0-1945 GCA_009839535.1 Boseongicola sp. SB0662_bin_57
AAGCGGAACTTTCGTGCGCTCTGGATCCAGAGGATCAACGCCGCCGTCCGGGCCCATGACGAGGCGCTTACCTACTCACGCTTCATAAACGGGCTTTCCCGAGCAGGCATAGAGGTGGACCGCAAGGTCCTGGCCGATCTTGCCGTGCACGAACCGGAGGCGTTTGAAGCCATCGTGAAAAGGGCGAAGGCCGCGATCGCGTAAACGCTCCCTTCGGAGTCAGTCACAAGTGAAGCTGCGGACCTTTTCGGGGTCTCGCGGCTTCTTGTCTTCGCGGGTTCCGGCGGCTAGCAGGGCGGGGCAAGGATCGAGAGGGTCCTGATGGACGAACTGAGAACAAGGTACCTTGGCGCAATCGCTGGCGCGACCGACGAGGCCGCGCTTGAAAGGCTGCGCGTTGCCGCTCTCGGCAAGAAGGGCGAAGTGTCGCTCAGGATGCGCGAACTCGGCGGCATGGCCCCCGAGGAGAGGCAGGTCGCCGGACCGGTCCTCAACGCGTTGAAGGACGAGATCAGCGGGGCGATCGCGGCCAAGAAGGCTGCACTGGAAGACGCCGCTCTTGATGCGCGTCTCAAGGAAGAATGGCTTGACGTGACCTTGCCTGCGCGCCGGCGCCCGCACGGATGCGTCCACCCGGTCAGCCAGGTCACCGAGGAGGTAACGGCAATCCTCGCAGACATGGGATTTGCCGTCGCGGAAGGTCCGCAGATCGAAAGCGACTGGTACAACTTCGACGCGCTCAACATTCCCGATCACCATCCTGCACGGACCGAGATGGACACATTCTACATGGCGCAGGCGAAGGGTGACGACCGGCCGCCGCATGTCCTCAGGACCCATACCTCGCCAGTCCAGATTCGCGCGATGCAGGAGCGGGGGGCGCCGCTTCGCGTAATCTGTCCGGGGCGGGTCTACAGGGCCGACTATGACCAGACCCACACGCCAATGTTCCATCAGGTCGAGGGCCTTGCGATTGATCGCGGCATTTCGATGGCCAACCTGAAATGGGTGCTCGAGGAGTTCTTCTCGGCCTTTTTCGGCACGACCGTGAAGACCCGCTTTCGTGCCTCTCACTTTCCGTTCACGGAACCTTCGGCTGAAGTCGATATCCAGTGCTCCTGGGAGGGCGGAACGGTGAAAGTGGGTGAGGGCGACGGCTGGCTGGAGGTCCTGGGCTCCGGAATGGTGCACCCCAAGGTCCTGGAAGCGGGTGGAATAGATTCATCCAGGTGGCAGGGCTTTGCATTCGGAATCGGAATCGATCGTTTGGCGATGCTGAAATACGGCATTCCGGACCTTCGGGCCTTCTTTGATTCGGATCTGCGGTGGCTGAGGCATTACGGCTTCGCCCCGCTTGACGTGCCGACGCTGCACGGAGGGTTGCAGTGATGTCTGCCGCATCGAGCATGATGCCGGACTTGACGCATGCCGGGCGTCGTCCGGGGCGTCTTGCCTCGGCCGGACCGTCTGAAGAAGCGGGCGTTCCGACGTCCGGAAGAAACGGCATTCCCTTGGGGGAAGCGCGATGAAGTTCACGATTGCCTGGCTTAAGGAGCATCTTGCAACCACCGCCACGGTTGACGAGGTCGCAGAGGTCCTGACCGACATCGGCCTGGAGGTGGAGGAGATCGTGAATCCTGCGGACCGGCTGCAGGACTTCACGCTTGGCAGGGTCTTGAAGGCCGAAAGGCATCCCGACGCCGACAGGTTGACTGTCTGCGAAGTCGAGACCGACCTGGGCGTCAGGCAGATCATTTGCGGCGCGCCCAATGCACGTGAAGGGATCACGGTTGTTGTTGCACACGCGGGGGCCTACATTCCGGGCATCGACACGACCATCCAGGTCGGCAAGATCAGGGGCGTGGAAAGCCGCGGCATGATGTGCTCCGAGCGCGAGATGGAGCTTTCCGACGAGCATGACGGGATCATCGAGTTGCCGTCGGGC
>VXPN01000331.1:2045-4235 GCA_009839535.1 Boseongicola sp. SB0662_bin_57
GCGCGAGATGGAGCTTTCCGACGAGCATGACGGGATCATCGAGTTGCCGTCGGGCAAGGTGGGAGAGCGCTTCATCGACTGGCTGGCAGCGAATGACCCGTCAAG
The DNA here is from genome assembly GCA_009839535.1 of Boseongicola sp. SB0662_bin_57. Taxonomy (GTDB): domain Bacteria; phylum Pseudomonadota; class Alphaproteobacteria; order Rhodobacterales; family Rhodobacteraceae; genus JAJEFO01. The sequence continues at coordinate 2,151 of VXPN01000331.1, forward strand.
GGTCGATCCTGTGATCGAGATAGCCATCACGCCCAACCGGCAGGACGCGCTGGGAGTCGAGGGGATTGCCCGCGACCTGGCGGCCCGAGGCCTGGGAACAAGGATCGAGAGGCCGGTTGCGGCGGTGCCCGGCACGTTTGAGTCTCCGATCGGCGTCTCGATCGACAAGGACACGGTGGACGGCAATCCCCACTTTGCCGGCCGGGTGATCCGGGGCGTGCGGAACGGACCGTCACCGGCATGGCTGCAGCAAAGGTTGCAGGCCATCGGACTGCGTCCGATCTCGGCACTGGTCGATATCACGAACTTCTTCACCTACGACCGCAACCGGCCGCTCCATGTCTTCGATGCCGACAAGGTCGCCGGGAACCTCCGTGTGCATCGGGCGAAGGGTGGCGAGCAGATCCTCGCGCTGGACCAGAAGACCTATGCTTTCGAAAGCGGCATGATGATCATCGCCGATGAGCGGGGGCCAGAAAGCATTGCCGGGGTCATGGGTGGCGCAGGAACCGGCGTGACCGGGGAGACCGTCAATGTCTTCGTCGAAAGCGCCTACTGGGACCCGGTGACGATCGCGCGCACGGGGCGCAAGCTGAAGATCAGCTCCGATGCCAGGTACCGCTTTGAAAGGGGTGTGGATCCGGAGTTCACCTTGCCGGGTCTGGAGGCGGCCACGTCGATGATCCTGGAGCTTTGCGGCGGCGAGGCGTCTCACGTCGTCGAGGACGGTGCCGTGCCTGACACGACCCGCGCCTATCGCCTGGACCCTGCCCGCTGCTCTTCTCTCGTCGGCATGGACATTCCGGCCAGGGAGCAGCGGGAAACGCTGGAAGCGCTTGGGTTCTCGATTGATGGCGACATGGCGACTCCGCCGTCGTGGCGTCCCGACGTGCGGGGCGAGGCGGACCTGGTTGAGGAGGTGGCGCGAATGGCGTCGCTCACGAATCTCGAGCCGAGGCCAATGCCGAGGGCGGCGCCCGGCGTCCCGGAGCCGATCCTGACTCCTCTCCAGAGGCGTGAGCAGGCTTCACGACGGATGGCGGCGGCGCTCGGCTACAGCGAGTGCGTGACATACAGCTTCATCGACGATGCCTCGGCCGCGCTGTTCGGGGGGGGCGACGAGGCGCGTCGCGTCGCGAATCCCATATCGTCCGAAATGACCCAGATGCGGCCGTCGCTCTTCCCGGGGCTTCTGCAGGCGGCTGCGCGCAACCAGGCCCGAGGCTTCGCCGATCTGGCTCTCTTCGAGGTCGGCGCCATATTCCATGGCGGCGAGCCGGACGAGTTCGAGATCCTGATCGCGGGGATCAGAGTCGGGGCAACCGGCTCGAAGGACCCGCATGGCGAGGCCCGGGAAGTGGACGTCTTTGACGCGCGCGCCGATGCAGAGGCGATTCTTGCCGCCACCGGAGCGCCCGCGCGCGCGCAGATCGCGCGAGGCACCAACAATTGGTGGCATCCGGTTCGCTCGGCAAGGATCACGCTCGGACCAAAGATCATTCTCGCGGCCTTTGGCGAGCTGCATCCCAAGGTGTTGCGCCGTCTGGACGTGAAGGGGCCGGCGGTCGGATTCGCAATCCATCTCTCGGCAGTGCCAGAGCCACGCGCAAAGGGCAGCACACGCACCGCCCTGCAAGCCAGCGGCCTTCAGGCGGTCGAGCGCGACTTTGCCTTCGTGCTGGACGCGAACGTCGAGGCGGTCAATGTCGTGAACGCCGCCGCAGGCGCGGACAGGTCATTGATCGAAGAGGTGAGGGTCTTCGACGAGTTCGTCGGCGGGAGCCTTGGCGAGGGCAAGAAGTCGCTCGCCATCACCGTGCGGCTGCAACCGAGGGAACGGACCCTGACCGACGAGCAGATCGACGCGGTCGGCAAGGCGATTGTCGCGAAGGTCTCGCAGGCCACGGGTGGCGTGCTGCGGGCGTAGGGGGAAGGCAACGGCAAGACCGTACGCCTCGAACCTTCGGCGTCTCCAGGCGGCTTGCTCAAAGATGCCTGATGAAATTCGCGAATCATGGCAGAATGTTCGTAATCACCCGCAATCCACGCCGGAGAATTGCGCCATGAGCACGATTGACGCCACAG
>VXPN01000488.1 GCA_009839535.1 Boseongicola sp. SB0662_bin_57
TCCCTTGGCGACGATCCCGCGCACGAGATCGTGCGCACGGTCTGGCCCGATCGCGATGTTGGCTGCGTCTCGCGCCATGACATCATCTCGGCATTGAAGAGGTCGCTTGGGGATGCTCAGAGAGCGTATTCCTTCACCGGCTTGACGGATGCCAAGTCGCTTTTCCGGTTCGACATGCACACGCTCCCCATGATCAGCGAGGCCAATTCCGGCACGCTGTCGCTGTCGCTGCAGAGCGCATGGAACAACACGGTCTTCTTTTCCCAGGTCAGGGAAGACCTGGCTCAGGCCGCAATGCGCGAAGACACGCGATATCTGGACGCCACGGCGGCAGTGCTGCGCAAGTACGGCGGGCTCTGGTTCGTGAACGAGGCGTTTTCCGCGACCCGACGGCAAGAGGCCTAGACCCGTCATGCTGCAACTGCAGGAAGGCGCATACGGGATTCTCAAGAACTGCTTTTTCCCGGAAAGCGCTGCCATCATAGGCGCCTCGACCGATCCACTGAAGTTCGGGGGCCGTGCGCTGAAGTTCTGCATCGAGCGCGGATACAAGGGGCGTCTCTACCCGGTCAACGCCAGGCACGACGTCGTGCAAGGCATGCCGGCCTACGCGCATGTCGCGGAACTGCCTGAAGCCCCGGACATCGCAGTGATCGCGGTGCCGGCGCGGCTTGTGCGCGAGAACCTCGTCGCCGCGGGCGAGAAGGGCTGCAAGGTGGCCGTCGTCTACGGGGCCCAGTTTGCCGAGACAGGCGGGGAAGGACAGGCGCGGCAGGACGACCTGCTGCGAATTGCCCGCGACCATGGCATGCGAATGGTTGGGCCCAATTGCATGGGCGCAATCTCGCTGGCCTCGGGGTTCGTTGCAAGTTTCACCTCCGCTCCTGAACACCACGACGGCAACGGCTGGCCCGAGGTCGGCACGGTTTCCGTGGCCAGCCAGTCGGGCGCGGTGGGGATTCAGGTGTTCGCGCAGCTGCGTGACCGGGGCCTCGGACTTGCCAACTGGATCTCTACCGGCAACCAGGCCGATGTCGACGTGGCGGATGCCATCGCGTATTTTGCCGGAGATGCGGCCACGCGGACCATCGCCGCCTACATGGAAGACGCAAGCCGTGGACTGAAGCTCTGCCAAGCGCTTGAGCGGGCGCGGCAGGCGAAGAAACCGGTGGTGATCCTGAAGGTCGGGACGACGCCCGAAGGCGGCGTGGCGGCGCAGGGCCATACGGCCTCGATGTATGTCGAAGACCGCGTGGTCGACGATCTGTTCGCACAATACGGCGTGCTGCGCGCAGGCTCGGTCAGCGAGCTGATCGACCTTGTGGCAGCCTGCGAGGCTGGCGTCGTTCCGTCCTCGCCCAAAGTCGCAGCGGTCTCCGTATCGGGCGGCGGCGCCGTGATGATCTCCGACACGGCGGCGAAGCTGGGCCTGGATCTCGTGGACTACCCCCAGGACGCATTGACTGCGCTCAGGGAGGTCAATGCCTTCGTCAACGACCGAAACCCGATCGACATTTCCGCCCCTTCCATGAGCAACATGGAGATCACCGGAGGTCACTTGAAATGGGGGCTCGAGAGGAACCAGCCGACGATGATCGGCTACATCAGCCACGTGCCTCTGGTTCCTCGCACAAGGAGCGGGATCATGCCCCAGCTCCTGAAGTTTCGCGACGCCCATCCCGAGCAGCTGATCGCCATCGCAGCCAACCTGCATCCCGAGGATCGGAGCGCCTTGGTCAAGACCGGCGTGGCGGTGTTCGACGATCCCACCGTGGCGACCGAATCCGTGGCGAAACTGGTTCGGGCGGGTCAGGCGTTCGAGAAACCGCCGAGCGTGCCGGTCGCGCCGGGAGGCATCGAAGACCTTTCGGATGCCATGGCCGCGGCCGGAATCACGCTCGTGCCTGAAACGGTGGTGGACGATGCCGGGACTGCCGTGGATATGCTTGACGGTCCCATCGCCTTGAAGCTCTCCGCGCGAACGCTGCGTCACAAGACCGAACTCGGCGGCGTGATGACGGCTCTTGCGAGCCCGGAGAGCGTTCGCGCCGCGTTTGCCGACCTTTCGGCGAAAGTTGCGCGGCACAGGGACTCCTACCCGGATCTGTGCATAACGGCCTCAAGGCACGTCGACGGGGTCGAGTTCCTGATCGGCGTGCGCCGCGATCCGCATTTCGGACCGCTCGTGGTGCTTGGCTCAGGCGGCGTGGACTGCCAGGTCTTCGACGATCTGACCTGCCGCAAGGCGCCTTTCGGGCCGCCGGACGCCGCGGCGATGGTGGACGCCGCGATGGTCTCGAAGAAACTCAACGGCTGGCGCGGCGCGCCGCCGGCCAACCGCGCCATGCTGGAAGCGGCGCTGGTGTCGCTGTCCGGGGCGGCGGCGCGGCTGCCGTCGTTTGAAGTCAACCCCGTGATGGTGGGCCCGGATGCGCTCCACGCGGTCGATCTCGTGATGGGAGATGATCAATGACCATAGTCACGCAATGGATCAACGGCGAAGACGTTCCCGGAGACGGAGACGCTCTGGACATCATCAACCCGGCAACCGGCGAGGCAATGGGGCTGCTGACCGAGGCAAGCCCTGAACAGGTGGCCGATGCCGTCGTTGCCGCTCGCCGCAGTTTCGATGACGGTGCTTGGGCCCATGCACCGATGCCTGAACGACGCGCCGTCATGCGCCGTGTGGCCGAGGCCATTCGCGACAACGCCGACGAACTTCGGGACCTGCAGGTCGCCGAATGCGGCATGGTCCGCAGGGACGTGGGCCGCCAGATGACGACCGCCGCCGACTGGTTTGATTATTTCGCCGACTTCCTCGGCCAGGAGCGGGGAGAAATCTACCGCCAGTTTGGCACCGCAACCGCCCTGGTCGATCGGGAGCCAATCGGGGTTTGCGGGCTTTTCACCCCCTGGAACGTGCCGGTGAGCCTGACGGCGATCAAGCTGGCGCCCGCCTTGGCGGCGGGCAATTCCGTGGTGCTGAAGCCCTCCGAAGAAACCCCTGTCGTGACACGACGCCTCGCCGATCTCGCAAACGAGGGCGGCTTGCCCGTGGGCGTCCTGAGCTATGTCAACGGGCGCGGTGCCACGACCGGGGCAGCGCTGGCCGGGAATCCCGGCGTGGACATGGTGTCCTTCACGGGCGGCCATGTCGGCGGCACGGCTGTAGCGGTGGCTGCCGCGCACAGGCATGCGCCCTGCGTGATGGAACTGGGCGGAAAGTCGGCGACGCTGGTCTTCGAGGACGCGGATCTCGACGCCGCCCTCGTTGGCGCATCCAGAATGATCTACGCCGCCAATGGCGAGGCCTGCCTTGTCGGATCCCGCATCCTGCTGCAGGAGAGCATCGCCGAGGAATTCGTGCGGGAGTTCCGGAGCAGGGCCGAGGCACTCACGGTTGGTGACCCGACGGCCGAAGGCTCTGACATGGGGCCGATGATCACCGCGGCGCATCAGTCCCGCGTCCTGAGCTTCTATGACAGCGCTGCTGCCGATGGCGACACGGTGCTGTTTGGCGGAACGGTGGAAGGCAAGGGGTTCTATGTCAGGCCTGGCGCGATCCGGGTCGCCTCGGCCCGGTCCCGCATCTGGCGTGAAGAGGTCTTCGGCCCGCTCGCGGCCATCGCGACATTCAACGACGAAGCCGATGCCATCGCCATGGCCAACGACAGCGCGTTCGGCCTGTCAGGCTATGTCTGGACGCGCGACGTCGGTCGCGCATTGCGGGTAGCCAGGCGGATGCGGACCGGCACCGTTGTCGTCAACTCGGGGTTCATGCGCGAACCGAACGCTCCGTTCGGCGGCTACAAGGGTTCAGGCGTGGGACGCGAGGGGGGCTACCACTCCTGGATGAACTTCACCGAAGCCAAGACCACGGTCATCAATCACGGGTAGAGGGACATGCTGAACGGAAAAGCGATCATCGTCACCGGCGCGGCACAGGGGATCGGCGCCGCCATGGCGGCTGGATTCTCCAGGATGGGGGCGCAGGTGGCCCTGTCGGACATCGACGACGCAGGCGGCGCAGCGGAAAGGATCAATGGCACTGGGGGCAGGGCGATAGCGATTCAGGCGGACGTGACGTCCCTTGCCAGCTGCGACGAGATGGTCGCGAGGACGGAAGAGGTCTTCGGCAGACTCGACGGCCTCGTGTGCAATGCGGCCCTGTTCTCGGTCCTGCCAATTCAGGATTTCGACGAGATCGAACCCGATCTCTGGGACCAGGT
>VXPN01000126.1 GCA_009839535.1 Boseongicola sp. SB0662_bin_57
GCCACCGAGTTCGAAAGCCAGTCAATTGCCGAGAGCGGCTGGTCGCTTGCCCATGCGGCAGGCAGCAGGAATTGCGTGACGAATAGGCCGCATGCCAATCGCGTGAGAGCTGAACTAGCCGCCATCCAGTTCCACCGGGGCGCTGACGTTGACTTGCGTCGGGCTCAGGTCGCCCACATACGCGTAGACGATCACTGCGCCACCGAGAAGGATGAGCACAACGAACACGAGTTTCAGAAGACGAAGCATCTTGATGAGCCTCCTGTGCCTGTATTTCAGGATCATGCCGAATCCGGCCGCGCCAGCTGGATTATATCTGGTATTTGCGAGAAGATCACGCCATTCAGGTCGGCAACGCGAAAAGTGATGCGGGAAGCGTCTGTCTTGCCATTCAAGCTCAGGAAAACCGTCGTGATGGTGGGGATGATGGGAGCCGGAAAGAGCGCCATTGGAACCGCATTGGCAAAGCGCCTGGATGTCCCGTTCCTTGACAGTGACGCAGAGATCGAGCGGGCGGCGAGCCGGACCATCGCGGAGATCTTCGAACGCGACGGCGAGGAGTTCTTTCGCGCGCGGGAGACGCAGGTGATTGCGCGACTCCTGGGCGGCGACCCAATGATTCTGGCGACGGGAGGCGGGGCGTTTCTTCGCGAGAACAACCGGACGCTGATTGGCAGGCAGGGTCTTTCGGTCTGGCTGCGTGCCGGCCTTGACCTGCTTTGGCAGCGTGTGCGGCACAAGTCGACGCGGCCGCTGCTGCATACCAAGCGTCCGAAGCAAACGCTTGCGTCGCTGTATGAGGCGCGTACTCCGGTCTATGCCCTTGCAGACGTGACGGTCGACGCAGACCCCCCCTGTTCCATTGACGAAATGACGGATCGTGTGCTGAAGGCGCTTCGCGTCCGAGACGACGTGCTGGCGGAACATCGATGAGAGACGAGGTCGTTCACGTCGCGCTCGGCGACAGGAGCTACGATGTCCGCGTAGGTGAAGGCCTGATTGCGCGCGCGGGTGTCGAGATTCGGCCGTTTCTTGAGCGTCCTTGCGTGGCCGTGCTCACGGATGAAACCGTGGCCGAACTGCATCTCGGGACACTGCAGGCCGGGCTTGCCGCCGAAGGAATCGGCAGCGTGGCCTTGGCGCTGCCTGTCGGCGAGACAACGAAAAGCTGGGGCATGCTGGAACGATCCGTCGAATGGATGCTGGAGGAGCGGGTCGAACGCCGCGACGTGATGATTGCGCTCGGCGGCGGTGTCATTGGCGATCTGGGAGGGTTCGCCGCGGCGATTCTGCGGCGCGGGATCAGGTTTGTTCAGGTGCCGACGACGCTTCTGGCGCAGGTAGACAGCTCCGTCGGCGGCAAGACAGGGATCAACTCGCCGCATGGCAAGAATCTGGTTGGATCGTTCCGCCAGCCGTCTCTGGTCCTTGCTGATACAGGCGCTCTCGCAACGTTGCCTCGCCGCGATTTCCTGGCCGGCTACGGGGAGGTGGTCAAGTACGGCCTCATTGGAGACGCCGCCTTCTTCGAATGGCTGGAAGGGAACGGCAGGGCGCTGGTTGAAGGTGACCGGGACCTCAGGGCCCAGGCAGTTCGCCGCTCGGTGGAAATGAAGGCCGACATCGTGGCGCGAGACGAGACCGAGGAGGGAGACCGTGCATTGCTCAACCTGGGGCACACTTTCTGCCATGCGCTTGAAGCGGCCACGAACTATGAAGATCGCCTTCTGCACGGCGAGGGCGTGGCGCTTGGGTGTGCCCTGGCATTTGAGATGTCCGCGCGCATGGGCCTTTGTTCCCAGGAAGCGCCGGTCCGCGTGCGCGCGCATCTGGAATCCATGGGAATGAAATTCGATCTCGCCGACATTCCCGGAGATCTTCCGGATGCCGGTCGGTTGATCGGTCTCATGAAGCAGGACAAGAAGGTCGTCGATGGTCGGCTCAGGATGGTGCTTGCGCGAGGCATTGGTGAGGCGTTCGTGGCTGAGGACGTGCCGCTTGACGTCCTGGAAGCGGTCCTTTCGGACGCGCTCAGCTCTACGTAGCCCAAGCTCCGCTCGCACTGTCGAGGGCGCGGACGAAGGCTCGTGGACGTCAGAGCCCAAGCGCGTCGGACAGCGCCATTGCTGACATCCCGCCGTCAATGCGGAGATCGGTTCCCTTTATCCAGCCGCTTGCAGGGCTGACCAGGAAGATGATCAGGTCGGCAACCTCTTCCGGCAATGCCGGTCGTCCGGCGCGTGCGACGTTTCGGGCCACAACTTCACCGAATGCGGTGGCGAAGTCTTCAAGAATGCCCGTGCTGACGGCGCCAGGACTCACGGAGTTCATGCGGATGTCCATCCCGAACAGCCGCTCGGTGCTGGCCATGGTCCAGACGATCACGGCCTCCTTCGAGAGGTTGTAGGCACGGACGTGGTCGATGTCGCGGCGCCTGATGAACGAATCGAGGCCCGACGGGTCCCGCAATGCAAGCAACGCCTTCACTTCGTCGATGTTGTCACGCCAGTGCCGGCCTGCGCGAGACGCGACGTTGACGATGCTGGCACCCTTCGAGAGCAGCGGCAGGAGTGCTTCGGTCATATGGACCAGGCCCAGCGCATTCACTGCAAGGACGACTTGCGCATTGCCGGGACGCGGCGGGATTCCCGCGCAGGCGACCAGCGCGTCGATCTGCCCATGCATCTTGGCGACGGCGGCGTCGATCGAGGTCGGATCCGCCATGTCGCAGTCGTGCCAGGCACTTGCCGAGGGAGGTTCGGCAACGTCGAAAGCGATGACCTCGTGTCCGTCCGCGACCAGCTTTGTCGCGGTGGCCGCCCCGATTCCCGACGCCGCACCCGAAATTGCGATCCGCATGGGCTAATCCTCCGCAAACCTGGCCGGAGCCCGGCCGCGATACCGCGCCGTGAATTCATCTTCGACCTCGGAGCCGTCCACGAGGAATGGCAGGATGCCCTTGCGCAGTGACCGCCCGCGCATGGCCTTGATGTCGTCTTCGGACTTGGTCACGCGCTGCGCAAGCCGTCTGCCCCACTTGGCAAGGCATCCATAGAGCCGGTCGATCTCGCCTTGGTGCGCGTCTCCCTTGGCAAGGTCGTGAAACTCGTCCGGATCGGTTTCCAGGTCGAAGAGCATTGGTCGAAAGCCTCCCTCGGCATGCATCATCTTGAACCGGCCATCAAAGACCATGAAGAGCCGTGCATCGCGCGGCTCGAGCCCGAGCCTGGTGCATTGCGGTGTCACGGAATAGTCGTATTCGCTGATGACGAATTCGCGCCACGCCGGGGTCTCGCCGCGTATCAGCGGCAGCAGCGAGCGGCCCTCGATGACATGATCGGGCACCTTGCCGCCCGCAAATTCCACGAACGTGGCGGCGAGATCGATGGACTCGACAAGAGCGTCACAGGTCTGGCCGCGGGTGCCGTCCGCGTCGGGGCGCGGGTCGTGGATGATGAGCGGGATCTTGACGCTTGGCTCGTGGAAGAGATCCTTTTCGCCCAGCCAGTGATCTCCCAGGTAGTCGCCGTGGTCCGAGGTCAGGACGATCATCGTGCTGTCCATGCGATCCGTTGCATCCAGGTGATCAAGCAGCTTGCCCAGCTGGTCGTCGCACTGCTTGATCAGGCCCATGTAGGCGCGAACCGCCTTTTGCCGCGCCCCGTCATTCTGGAACGCGGCGGCGATGCGATTTTCCATGTAGGCGCCATAGACGGGATGCGGGTCATCGCGCTCGATGTCGTGGCGTCGCGGAGCCGGAACATGGTTCGGGCCGTACATGGCGTGATAGGGGGCCGGCACGATGTAGGGCCAATGCGGCTTGATGTAGCTCAGATGCGCGCACCAGGGATCGGTCGCCTGGTCGATGAACCGGATGGCCTCGCGCGTAAGCCAGGGCGTTTCGCTGTCCGGCTCGCGGATGTTGGCAGGCTTGTCCGAATTGGCAAGCATCCATCCGCTTGCGATCTCGTCATCGTCGCTCCCGGCGTTGGCAAAGTCAGCCCAGGGATTCGTGCCGGGATAGCCCTTCGACCTGAGGTATTCGTTGTAAGGGGAGTGCCTTTCGTCATAGTATCCGTCCGGCCCTTCGCCCCAGAGCCCGTCGTCCCTGATCCAGGCATCAAATCCGCACTCGGCCTGTCGCGCGCCTATGACGCTGTCGGGTGCAAGCCCGAGGCGAGCCATTCCCTCGGCATCCGCCTTCATGTGCGTCTTGCCGA
>VXPN01000426.1 GCA_009839535.1 Boseongicola sp. SB0662_bin_57
AGGTGCGCGGGCGTCCTGAAGCGGCTGGCTGATCACGTCAACCAGCGTGGGTCCCTGGTGATCGACCGCCTTGCGCAAAGTGGCCTCAAGCGAATCCGGATCATCGGCGCGAAACGCCGTGACGCCGAACGCCTCCGCCACCGCGCGGTGGTCCGTGCGGTCGAAATCTACCGAGTAGTAGCGTTGGCCGAACGCGGACTTCTGACCGGCCTTGATCCAGCCGTACGACGAGTTCGAGAACACGACGAAGGTCACCGGCAGTCCCAGGCGCGTGACGGTTTCAAGTTCGCCACAGGTGAAGCCGAAGCTGCCGTCTCCCATGAGGCTGACCACCTTTTGTCCGGGTGCCCCGACGGCTGCCCCGACGGCCGCGGAAAGCGCGTAGCCGAGAGCGCCGTGCGCCCGGTTGGAGAAGAGCCTGCGGCCGGACACGTTCAGTTCGTAGTACGCCGAAATGTAAGGGCAGGGCGTGCCGGGGTCGCCAACGACAATGGCGTCGTCATCGAGAATCCGTCGCAGCGTCGCTACCGTCCGTTCCGGCAGGATTGGCGTGTCCGTGCTTTCTGCCAGTGCGTGGAACTTTTTCCACTTCCGGGCCTTGGGACCCGCGACGGCGGCGGCGCCGCCGAAACCATGCACGACCTCGCGCTCGGCGAGTGCTTTGCTCAGCGCGGCGAGGGCAAGGCGCGCGTCCGATACCACCGCCACTTCCGTCCTGTACGAGGCGCCAATCACTTCCGGGTCGCTGTCGATATGGAGAATCCGCGTCCCCTTTGCGGGATGGCGCCAGAGTTCGGTTGTCACCGACCCGGCCCTGCATCCTGCGAAGAGCACGAGGTCGGCCTGCTCGACCACTTCACGGGTTTCGGGAACGCCGCCGTTCGAACCGACGACTCCGATGCAGTTCGGGTGGGTCTCGGGAAGTGCGCCCTGACCGCTGATCGTAGTGGCAACCGCAATGTCGAGAGTTTCGACGAGCGCCTTCAGCTCGTTCTCGCCGCGTGCCACAACGACGCCGCCTCCGCAGATGATGAGCGGAAAGCGCGCGGAAAGCAGCGCGTCAAGGGTTGCATCGATGGCTGCAGGATCGGGGCCGCTGGGAAAGGCCGGAAACGTGGCGTGCGCGGGATCGGACCATATGTCTTCGGGATTGGCCTCGCCGCGCTGAACGTCGATGGGAAAGCCGAGATGTGCGGCGCCGGGACGTCCGGTGGTCATCTTTCGGAAGGCCGCGCGAACGGCGTCGGAGACCTGGTCGGCGTGCTGGATGACCTGGTTGAACTTGGTCAGCGGTCGCATGAGCCCTTCCTGGTCGAGTTCGGTCAAGGGATAGTGGCCCTTTGCGCGGGTGCTTACGTCGGAGGTGATGGAGAGAACCGGTATGGAACTTTCGTTGGCTTCCACGAGACCTGGCAGGATATAGGTCGCACCGCCTCCTGAAGGACCTTCGCAGATTCCTGGGCGTCCGGTGACCCGCGCATAGCCGTCAGCCATGTAAGCCGCCGAGCGCTCGTCTCGGGTCAGAACATGGGAAATCCCGTGGTCAAGGCGGTAGAGCGCGTCGTAAAACGGCAGCGTCGTATCCCCGCAGAGCCCGAATATGTGCTGGACGCCGTGGGCCTCGAGCATCCGTACCATCGCTTCCGCGCCCGACAGGGCATTCCTCGGTTTGCTCGGCATGCGTTCCTGTTCCTTCGAATCCTGATGCCATCACACGCCGGAACCGAGCGGCACGCAAGATGCCATGGACGGATGTCGTCATTCAGCGTTCGCCGCACGACTCGGCGGGCGACCAGGCCTCCTTGTCCCGGACAAGTTCGTCCTGTGAACCTTATCGATCCACGGAGACGACACTTCGGTGGCCGCCGACTGGCAATGGGGGGCAATGGCCGGTGCCTTGACAGCGGTTCAATTCGATCTTCACGCTCTCGACCAGGCTGCGAGCGCACGAATCCGCCCGCGACCGGACGGCCGGAGGCAAGCGTTTTCTCATCACCGGACTCAATCCGTTCGCAGCAAAGTCACTTTCCGGAATGCCCGCCTGCGCGGTCGCATTGCCAATGCCGGCATTGCAAGGCAGGCTGCATGCCGACGCGCATGCCGGTCGATCCGGCTTCGGGCCGGCCGGGCGAAGGGGCCGGTTCCGGCAACACGGGAGCTGCGCCATGAAGATCGCGGTCGTCTATAACCGAAGCAGCAAGAACGTCATCAACCTGTTCGGCATGCCGAACCGGGAGCGCATCGGCCTCAAGACGATCCGGCGGCTGGTCGACGCCCTCAAGAAGGGCGGCCACCAGGTCATCTCGCTGGAAGCGGACAAGGATCTCGTCGAGCGGCTCGGGGACTTCATGCCGCAGGTCGTCCAAGGCGAGCGGCCGGGCATGGTGTTCAACGTCTCCTACGGGCTTCAGGGCCAGGCCCGCTACACGCACGTGCCAAGCATTCTGGAAATGGTCGGCATCCCCTATGTCGGGTCCGGTCCGCTCGGCCATTCGCTGGCTCTCGACAAGGTCGTCACCAAGATGCTGCTGCGGCAGCGCGACATCCCGACTCCCGACTTTGCCGTGCTCGACACGCCGGACGCCGAACTGCCGCCTGACCTGGCCTACCCGATGATCGTGAAGCCCAAGAACGAGGCCGTGTCTTTCGGCCTCAGGATCGTCGACGACGAGGCCGACCTGCGCGAAGCGTCGGCGGTCATCTACAGGGAGTTCCGTCAGCCGGTGCTCGCCGAGCAGTACATCGAGGGTCGCGAAATCAACGTCGGCGTCCTCGGCAACGACCCGGTGGAGGCGTTCCAGCCGGTCCTGCTCGACTTCGGCGACGGCGCCCAGATCTACACCTACGAGGACAAGACGGGCCGAAGCGGCCGGCAGATCCGTCCGGTCTGCCCGGCGCCGGTCGGCGACGAACTGACGGAGAAGGCGCGGGACATCGCGATCCGGACCTTCAGGGTGCTTGGCCTGAACGACTGCGCCCGCATCGACATGCGGCTCGACGACGCGGGACAGCTCTACGTCCTGGAAGCCAACTCGCTGCCGAGCCTGGGCGAGCACGGCTCCTACCTCGTCGGCGCCGATCATGCCGGCCTCGATTTCACCGGCTTCGTCAACCGGCTGGTCGATGTCGCCACCGCCCGCTACTTCGGCGTGCCGAGCGTGACGGCGCTGGAACGTGGCGCGAGGGATGTCGACAGCGAGATCCTGCTCTACGTCACGCAGAACCGGGAGCGGATCGAACGGCGCCTGCGCGACTGGGTGCAGCTGTCGAGCAGCACCGACGACCCGGTCGGGATCGAACAGGCCGTCGGCAAGGCCGGGCGGATGCTCGAAGGGCTCGGGATGAAACCGGTCCGGGAACTGACCGACGGCCCTGAGGTCTGGACCTGGCAGACGTCTGCGGGGCTGGATGGCGGCACGTTGCTGATCGCCCACCTGGACACGCCTGTGGACACGCAGGTCGCCAGGCAGCCCTACCGGCGGGACCCGGAGTGGGTTTACGGCGAGGGCATCGGCACGTCGCGCGCACCGGTGGTCATTCTTGAATTTGCGCTCCGGGCGATGCGCAGGATCCGCCGGCTGGGCCGGACGCCCTTGGGTGTCCTTTTCTATACCGACGAAGGTCGAGGCGCCTTTCACAGCGCTGAACTGATCCGCGAGGCGACGTCGCGGGCAAGACGCACCGTCGTCCTCAGCCCGGTGCAGTCGGCCGGCGATTTCGTGACCAGCCGACGCGGTTTGCGGCGCTACCGCCTGACCGTGGAAGGCGAGGCGCTGAATCCGGGCAAGCGCACGCGCCGGGTTCCCGTGCTGCGCTGGACCTGGAACCGGCTCGACGAGATGATCGAAATGACGTCCCCGAAGGCGAGGCTTGCGGTCGAGGTGCTGGACATTGAATCGGAGCGCAACCCGATGATGACGCCGCATCGGGTCACCGCCGAGATCGCCGTTGCCTATTTCACGGCCGCTGATGCCGAGAAGGTCGAACGGAGGATGCGGGAAATCCTCGGCAGGCGGGGGCGGCGCTGGAAACTGACCCAGCTGTCGGACCGGCCGCCGATGAAGGAACGCGCAGCGGGCCTGCGCCTTGCGAGAGCCTTCGAAGAGGTGGCGGGCAAGCTCGAGCTGCCTGCGGGACGTCATTCTTCGGTATGGCCGTCGGTCGCCGGCCTCGTTCCCGCCAAGGTCGCCGGCATCTGCGGTCTCGGCCCGGTTTG
>VXPN01000171.1 GCA_009839535.1 Boseongicola sp. SB0662_bin_57
GGACGTTCGACTGCGGCCCAGCATTCGGACACGCCCTTTTCGCTCTTGATGAACCTGGCTGGAGTCGAAGTGGTGGTTCCCTCGACACCCGGCAATGCCAAGGGTCTCATGAAGTCGGCGATCCGTTCCGACAATCCGACCTTCTTCCTCGAACCCGGTGGCCGGGGCGGCGATGTCGGCGAGGTCCCGAGCGGCGACTGCGTCACGCCGCTTGGCGAGGCTTGCACAATGCGTGAAGGCAGCGACCTGTCAATCATAACCATGGGATCGACGACTCGGATGACGTTGCAGGCAGCTACGCGGCTGGAGAGGGAGCTTGGCGTGACGGCGGAGGTGCTGGACCTGCAATCGCTGGTGCCGCTCGACAAGGCGGCGATTCTCGCCAGTGTCTCGAAGTCCGGCCGTGCCATCGTGGTGGACGAAAGCCGCGATGCCTGTTCGGTCGCAAGCCATGTCGCGGCGATCCTCGCTGACGAGGGCTTTGCCCATCTGAAGGCACCCGTCCAACGCATCACCGTGCCGGACACGGCGATGCCGTACGCACCGTCAGCGGAACTGCCCTTGCTGCCGAATGCAGAACGCATTGTCATTGCCGCAAGGGCCCTCTTTCCTGGGAGTGATGCATGAAGGCCAGGCTGAAACTTGCCCGCGTCGGGATGAACATGGAGGGAGGAACCATCTCGAAATGGCACGTCGCGGCGGGTGACCAATTCAGGACGGGAGATGTCCTGTACGAAGTTGAGACGGAAAAGGTGTCCAGCGAGGCCGAGGCTCCCGGCGACGGCGTGATGATCGAAGTCCTGGTTCGTGAGGGCGAAGTCGCCGCCGTGGGTCAGGACGTCTGCATTGTCGAAAGCGCGTGAGGGATCCGTGACAGATGCTCAGGTGATCATCAGCGGTGGCGGCCCTGTCGGTCTGGGACTCGCGATCGACCTTGCGCTCAGGGGGGTCGAAAGCATCGTGCTGGAACGCACGACCGAGCTTCACCGCATTCCCAAGGGGCAGAACCTGACGCAGCGAACGGGAGAGCACTTTCGCGCCTGGGGCATCACGGAGCAAGTGCGCGCGGCCACCCCGATTCCGCCGGCATTCGGCAATGCCGGTCTCGTGACCTACGGCCGCCTTCTGAGCGACTATCGCTATGACTGGTTTCAGCGTTCGCGCGTGCGGCCCTACTACTTCGCTGACAACGAGCGCTTGCCGCAGTACAATCTCGAGAGCGTCTTGAGAGATCGCGTTGCCGATCTTCCCCAAGTGGCGTTCGTTCAGGGTGCAGAAGTCACAGGCGTGACCCAGGGTGATGCCGGCGTCCGCGTTTCCTACGAGGCCGATGGCGCGAACCATGTGGTCGAGGCCGCCTATGCCGTGGGCTGCGACGGGGCAAGATCAGTAACGCGCGACGCCGGTGGCATCCGGAACGAGACCGATCACGAAGGGCCGCGCATGGCCTTGCTCGTCTTCCGGTCCACGGAATTGCATGACCTGCTCGAACGCTATCCCGGCAAGTCGATCTTCAATGTCATGCACCCCTCGATGGATGGCTACTGGCAGTTTCTGGGCCGTGTCGACCTGAACGGGGGCTGGTTCTTTCACGCACCGGTGCCGGATGGCGCCACGCGGGAGAACTTCGATTTCCATGCCTTCCTTCACGAAATGGCTGGCGTGGAATTTGCACTGGAGTTCGAGCACATCGGGTTCTGGGACCTGCGGATTTCCCACGCCCGGACCTATCGCAACGATCGCGTGTTCATCGCCGGAGACGCGTGTCACAGTCACCCGCCGTACGGCGGCTATGGTGTCAATATGGGCCTTGAGGATGCCCGCAATCTCGGCTGGAAGCTTGATGCAGCCCTGAAAGGCTGGGCTGGAGCCAGCTTGCTTGACAGCTATACCGCCGAGCGGCATCCGGTCTTCGGTTCGGTCAGCCGGGACTTCATAAGCCGGATGATCGAGGACTTTCGCGGGTTCACGAGAGAGTTTTCCCCGGAGAAGGACAAGGCGTCCTTCGACAAGGCATGGGCCGCACGAGCCAATGCAGATGACGCGGACGTGACCGAGTTCCTGCCACACTATGCGGGCTCGCCCATTGTCCTGGGCGAGCCGGGAGAGCAGCCAGGGGCGAAGGGCAAGCACGGATTCGAAGCCAAGCCGGGCTGTCATCTTGCGCCTCAGGCACTGCCGGACGGCGGCGACCTGTGGGATGCGCTCGGCTCGGGATTCACGCTAATGGATCTCTGCGGCGACAACACGCTTTCGACCGGATTTGCAAGCGCGGCAGAATTCCTTGGCGTCCCGTTCAAGGTGCTGACACTGCAATCTGGGTCGCTGCGCAAGGCCTACGGGTGCGGCGCGATCCTCGTTCGACCCGATCAGTTCATCGCCTGGGTCGGCCCGTCCGCGAGGTCTGACACCAAGAGCATTCTCGCCCGCGCCATCGGGCAATAGGCTTCGGAGGTTCCTGACATGCCATCCAGGGAAGGACAT
This sequence comes from Boseongicola sp. SB0662_bin_57, assembly GCA_009839535.1. Lineage (GTDB taxonomy): Bacteria > Pseudomonadota > Alphaproteobacteria > Rhodobacterales > Rhodobacteraceae > JAJEFO01. The sequence continues at coordinate 2,485 of VXPN01000171.1, forward strand.
CACTATATCGGCGGTGCATGGGTTTCGGACGCGCCAAACGGCATGATCCCGGTCCAGAACCCCTCGGACGGGTCAGTTTTCGCGGAGGCTCCGAACGGTTCGGCCGAACTGGCGGGGCAGGCGGTGACGGCGGCTCGCGACGCCTTCGAGAGCACGGATTGGGCATCCAGCCCGCGGCTTCGCGCGGCGGTTCTGCTCGAATTCGCCGACATCCTGGAATCTCGCGCGGATGAGATCGCGGACCTGATGGCCAGGGAAAACGGCAAGGTGCTTGGTCAGGCCCGGCACGAACTCGCTGCCGGCTATGGTGAAGCCCGCTATTACGCGGGCGTTGCACGGAATGTCTTCGGGCGAACCTTCGAGAGCGCGCCCGGCAAGATGAGCCTCATGACGCGAGAGGCTTCGGGCGTCGTCTCGGTCATCGTGCCCTGGAACGCACCTGTGACGCTGCTGGTTCGGTCCGTCGCCCCGGCACTGGCGGCCGGTTGCACGGTGATCACCAAGCCGGCTTCGCAGACTCCTTTGACCAATGCTGCAGTCATGGCCTGTTTCGAGTCTGTCGAGTCGCTGCCAAAGGGCGTGGTCAACTCCGTCAACGAATACGGCACCGAGGTTGGCACCGTCCTGTCCACGCATCCCGAGATCGACGTGATTTCATTTACAGGATCGTCCCGCACCGGCAGGATCATCATGGCCAACGCCGCAGACACGATCAAGCATGTCTCGCTGGAGCTGGGCGGCAAGGCCCCCGCGCTGGTCTTTGATGGTGCGGATCTCGACAGGGCGGTGGCGGAGATCAAGCGCGGCTCGTTGGCGCTCAACGGGCAAATGTGCACTTGCATCAGCCGAATTCTGGTGCAGGACACGATCTATGACGAGGTGAAGGCACGCTTGCGGGCCGCATACGAGTCGACAAGGACAGGGGATGCACGCGCCGGGGGCGTTGAACTGGGTCCGCTCATTGACAAGCCGAGCCAGCAGCGAATCCTTGGCATTGTCGAACGTGCGGGTGCGGAATCCAATCTCGTCGTGCGCGGCGCGGCGGGCGGCAACGAATTGTCGGACGGCTTCTTCGTGACGCCGTCGATGTTCGAGATCGAGGACGTGACCCATGACCTCGTGCAGGACGAACTGTTCGGCCCCATCGTCTCGCTTGAACGGTTCAGCGACGAGTCGGAGGCCGTCTCGAAGGCCAATGCCACCCGTTTCGGCCTTGCCGCCTCCGTGTACACCAGCGACCTGAACGTCTCGATGCGCATGGCACGCAAGCTGCGCTATGGCACGGTCTGGCTCAATTGCCATAACCGGCTCCTTGCCGAGGTTGAGACAGGCGGCTACCGCGAAAGCGGAATCGGGCGGCTCCACGGCGTCGAGGCGATGAACGACTTCCTCGAGACCAAGCACATCTACTACGAGGTCGAAGGCTGATGCCGCTGATCCAGTATCTTTCGCGCATCCAATTCGATTTTGGCGCCATTGCAAGCCTTGGAGATGAAATCGCGCGGCTTGGCTTGAAGCGTCCGTTGCTCGTGACCGATGCAGGCGTGGCGGATGCGGGGATTCTGCAGCGTGCCCTTGATGCCGCTAGGCCCTTGGATCCGGTGGTATACGACGGCACGACGGAAAACCCGACCGAACGATCACTCCTCGACTGCATCGAGATCTGGAACGACAGAGGCTGTGACGGGGTGATCGCGCTCGGAGGCGGGTCGCCCATCGATCTGGCAA
>VXPN01000381.1 GCA_009839535.1 Boseongicola sp. SB0662_bin_57
ATCACGCGCGCGCCCATGTTCTCGATGATGCGCACCGCACGCTCGACCAGTTGCGCGTTCGTCGCGAGAACACCCCTTTCGAGCCAGAGATTGTCTTCAAGCCCGACGCGCACGTTGCCTCCCGCCAGCACGGATGCCGCGACATAGGCCATCTGGTGCCTGCCGAGCGAGAAGGCGGACCAGGCCCATCCCAGCGGCACGTTGTTGACCATGGCCATGAACGTGTTCAGGTCGTCAGGCGCACCCCAGGGCACGCCCATGCAGAGCTGGGCCAATGCCGGCGCCTTCAGCACGCCTTCATCCACAAGCGTGCGCGAGAACCAGAGGTGACCGGTATCGAAGGCCTCGATCTCGGGCGTCACGCCAAGCTCGGTCATCAGCCCGCCCATGGCGCGAAGCATCCCCGGCGTGTTTGTCATCACGTAGTCGGCCTCGGCAAAGTTCATGGTGCCGCAATCCAGCGTGCAGATCTCGGGTCGGCACTCGGCAATGTGGGCCACGCGCTCTTCGGCGCTCACCATGTCCGTGCCGTCCCGCAACGGCAACGGCTCTTCGGGCGAGCCAAATACCAGGTCACCGCCCATGCCGGCCGTCAGGTTCAGGACAACATCCACCTCGGCCGATCTTATGCGGTCGGTCACCTCCCGGTACAGTTCCTTTCTGCGCGCGGGCGCGCCCGTTTCGGGATCACGCACATGACAATGGACCACGGCTGCTCCGGCCTTCGCCGCATCGATGGCGGAGCCAGCAATCTCCTCCGGCGATCTGGGCACATGCGGGCTGCGATCCTGGGTGCTGCCCGCGCCGGTAACGGCACAGGTGATGAAGACCTCGCGATTCATGGCAAGCGGCATCCGTTACCTCCCCTTCCAGACCGGGTCGCGCTTTTCCGCAAACGCGCGGGCCCCTTCGATCTGGTCTTCCGACCGATAGAGCCTTTCGACGGTTGCGAACTGGCTCCTGGTGATGCGGTTCATGGCATCCTGGAACTTCATGTCTTCGGCCTCGCGCACGATCTCCTTGATCGCGGCATGCACAAGCGGGGGGCCAGCGGCAAGGAGATCCGCCATCTCGCGGGCCTTTTTCATGAGCGCGGCCATGGGATGCACCTGGTTCACAAGCCCCCAGCGCGCCGCCTCTCCGGCGTCGATCCACCGCCCGGTCAGCAGCATTTCCATCGCAACGTGATAGGGAATGCGCTTGGGGAGCCTGACGCTCGCCGCATCCGCGACCGTGCCGGAGCGAATCTCGGGAAGGGCAAAGGTCGCATGATCCGCTGCAAGGATGATGTCGCCCGAAAGCGCCAGTTCCAGGCCGCCGCCGCAGCAGATGCCGTTCACCGCCATGATCACCGGCTTGTTCAGGCCACGCAGCTCCTGGAGGCCACCGAAGCCGCCCGCTCCATAGTCCCCGTCCACCGCGTCGCCTTCGGCCGCGGCCTTGAGATCCCATCCTGGGCAGAAGAACTTCTCGCCGGCAGCCGTCACCAGCGCCACCCGCAGTTCCGGGTCGTCGCGAAATTCCGTGAAGACGTCTCCCATGACGCGGCTCGTGACCAGGTCGATCGCATTGGCCTTGGGCCGGTCGAGCGTCACTTCAAGGACATGCCCCCTGCGGGCCGTCCTGATCGGCGGTTCCGTCATCTCTCATCCCTCAATCGAATCAACGCATCCACCGCCACCGCCCGGGTCGAGGTCGCGATGAGCGGATTGACCTCGACCTCGAGAACAGTCTCAGCATTTGCAGTCACATAGTCCTGTACCGCGAGAACCGCCGATGCAATCCCGCTGCAATCCGCGGCGGCTGCGCCACGATAGCCTGAGAGCACGGACGCGATGCGAAGGCGGCCGAGCGCTGCGTGAATGTCGTCCTCCGTCACCGGCAAAAGGAGCGACGTCACGTCTTCAAGGATCTCGGTCATCGTGCCTCCGGCCCCAAGCGTCAGGACAAACCCGTGCGCGGGGTCGGCGATCACCCCGAGGAGCAGTTCGGCTACCGTGCCCGTCACCATTTCCTCGACAAGATAGCCGTCGGTCTTCATGCGGCGGGCCTCGTCACCAACCGCAGCAGGATCGTGCAGATCCAGGGCAATGGCACCGGCTTCCGTCTTGTGCGCCGTGCCTTCGCCCTTCAGGACCAGGGGAAATCCGACCTGCTCCGCCGCCGCCACGGCTTCCTCCGGTGACACCGCATGCGCGCCCCTGGGCACGTCAAGTCCGTGCACGGCAAGCGCGGACTTCGCTTCTGCCTCGGCGAGGACGCGTGACCGGCCTTCCGGCCCGGGCAAAAGGAGCGGCGGAGATTCCGGACGTGGCCTGCCAAGCTGCGCCGCGATGTCGATTGCGGCCAACGCTTCCGGAATGCCGGCAAGGGGCGCCACGCCATTTGCAACGAGCCGGTCCGAGACGTCCTCCGGCATGTTTTCTGGAAGCGTGGAAACGATGGCCATGGGGACACGCGCCACCTCTCTCGTTGTCTCTACGGCCTCCAGCACGCTGTCCCATTCGGTCCGGTCGCATCGGTCGGCGTGCGGCATGTCCAGGATGACCATGCCAAGACCAAGATCTCCCTGCATCATCGCCGTGAAGCAACCCGTCAGGGCCGGGCCGTCCCGCCAGATGTAGGTGTGGTAGTCCAAGGGATTGGCGAGCGCGACCTTGTGGCCAAGGACCGTGGCGAGATCCGCGCGCTGCCTTTCGGACAATGGCGGAAACTCCAGCCCCGTGGACAGCGCCGTGTCCGCGACCAGGCTTGCCTCGCCGCCCGAGCATGACATCGAGGCAATGCGGTTCGAATCAAGCGGGCCGGTCACGTGGAGAAGCTTGAGCGTCTCCAGAAACACCGGAAGGCTCTCCACCTGCCCGATGCCGAGCCGCGCGAGGAGCGCACGCGCCCCGGCCGCGCTGCCGGCCAACGACGCGGTATGGGATACGGTTCCGGCCTGCGCCTGCTCGGACGCGCCGACCTTCAGTGCGACGATCGACTTGCCGAGGGAGTGCGCCCTCCGTGCCATGGCTTCGAATCGGTGAACGTTTCCAATCCCCTCGACATGCAGCCCGAGCGCGGTCACACGTTCGTCTTCCAGCAGCATCGACGCGACTTCGGCCTGGTCCGTCTGCGCCTGGTTGCCCCCGGCAACCACGTACGCCAAGGGGAGGCCGCGTGTCTGCATGGTCAGGTTCAATGCCATGTTGGACGATTGCGTGATCACGGCCACGCCGCGCCCCGTCCGCCTGGCACCGTGCTGGTCGGGCCACAGCGCCACGCCGTCGAGAAGGTTGAGCAATCCATAGCAATTCGGGCCAAGGACGCGCAGGCCGCCTGCCGCCTCCAGCAGGGACTCCTGCATGTCGCCGCCGTCACCCAATTCGGCCTCAGCCTCGCGAAAGCCGGATGCGAAGCATATCGCGCCGCCCGCGCCCGACAGCCTCAAGCTTCGCACCACCTCGATCGTTGCCTCGCGATTGATGCCGAGGAAGCTTGCGTCGGGAGGCGAAGGAAGCGCCTCGACAGATCTGTACGCAAGCAGGCCGTCGATTTCGTGTCGCGTCGGATGCACAGGCCAGACCGCGCCATCGAACCCGATCCTGCGGCATTCGCGGATCACGTTCGTGCACCACGCTCCGCCACCAATCACGGCAATGGTTCGCGGCCTGAAGAGGCGTTGGAGATCACCCATGCGCATCTGCCCCGCAAGCCGGCCTTGCACGGTTCATGCGCCGAGCGGCCGAAAGAGCTCACGGCTGATGATATGCCGCTGGATTTCCGAGGTGCCGTCCCAGATGCGCTCGACCCGCGCGTCGCGCCAGAAGCGCTCGATCGGAAAGTCGTCCATGAGGCCCATGCCGCCGAATACCTGCAAGGTCGCGTCCGTCACCCGTGCCAGCATCTCGGACGCATAGAGCTTTGCCGAGGCGATCTCGCGGTTCGCCGGCAATCCACGGTCCAACCGCCATGCCCCCGCCAGTGTCAGCCAGTCGGCGGCGTCGATTTCGGTGATCATGTCGGCAACCTGGAAGCTCACGCCCTGGAACTTCGCGATCTGCTGGCCGAACTGCTTGCGCTCGGCGGCGTAGTTCACCGCGTAGTCGAAGCAGCGCCGCGCCCTCCCGACCGAAGACGCGGCAACCGTCAATCGGGTCGCGTAGAGCCACTCGTTCATCACGGCAAACCCGTTGTCGACCTCGCCAAGCACCTGGGTTC
>VXPN01000226.1 GCA_009839535.1 Boseongicola sp. SB0662_bin_57
CGTCGTCCACGACATGGTTGGCGAGGAGGTGCGGGCGGTCCGCGAGCGGGTCGGCATGATGGACATCACGGCGTTCACCAAGGTCGAGGTCGCCGGACCCCAGGCCCACGGCTTCCTGGATCGCCTGGTCGCCAACCGACTGCCGTCCAAGGACGGATCGGTGGCGCTCACGCACATGCTGAACCGGCGCGGACGGATCGAGCTCGAAACCACGATCACGCGGCTGAGTGCCGACCGCTACTACCTTGTCTGCGCCGCGTTTTTCGAGAACGTCCTGATGGACCACCTGCGCAACCACCTTGCCGGAGAGGACGTGGCGATCACCTCGCGCTCCGAATCCTGGGCGGCGCTGGCCTTGAGCGGCCCCCGCGCGCGGGACGCGCTGAGTGCCTGCACGGACGCTGACCTTTCCAACGCCGGCTTCCGCTGGCTTTCGGCGCAGGACATCACGGTTGCCGGCCACACGGTGCTGGCTCTCAGGATGTCCTATGCGGGCGAGCTCGGCTGGGAACTCCACATGCCAAACCGTGCTTGCAAGGCAGTGTACGAGGCGCTCTGGAAGGCTGGGAATCCGCATGGAATCGCTGACTACGGCAGCTTTGCGATGAACGTCCTGCGGATGGAGAAGGCGTTCAAGGGTGCGCGCGAACTGACGAACGAGGTGACGCTGCCAGAAGCCGACGTCATGCCGTTCGTCAGCCTCGACAAGGAATGTCTTGGCGCAGACGCAACGAGACGCAGCGCCAAGGCCGCCTCCGAGGGCGCCTTGCCATGGATCTGCGCCTATCTCGAAATCGAGCCCGATGGCGTCAATGACGGGCATGGTGGCGAGGCCGTGCTGCGGGACGGACAGGTCATCGGCGCCACGACATCCGTCGCCTACGGCCACAGCATCGGCAAGATCCTGGCATTCGCCTACATTGACCAGGCCGCACACGTTCCCGGCGCCGACGTCGAGGTGGTGATTGCCGGAACGCCCAGACAGGGGCGAATCCTGTCAGAGGCCGCCCATGACCCGACCTCGAGCCTGCCACGGACCGACGGATGAAAGGCCTGGCGGGGATTGCCATGGCGGAAACTGGCACTACGCGCTTCCGCGCGTGATTTTCGTTGACGCAAATGCCGTTTCTTTCCAACTTCGGCACATGTGGAGGAACGGGACCCGTGACGAAATGCCTGCCATAAGATGCATCGCGACGCTTCGCAGGTCGACCGGCTGCGATCTCGTGACCCGAAGGCCGCTCCCTCGGCAGCAGCCACGATTCAGGCCAGACCTGCAACTCGACCATTCGGAACCCGCTCCATGCCCTCGCCTCCCGCCCTGCGCCTTGCCATCGATATCGGAGGAACCTTCACGGACACCGTCCTTGTCGACGGCGACGGGCGAATCCTGGCAACGACCAAGACCGCGACAACACCGGCGGAGCCGGCGCTCGGCGCCCTTGAGGGCGCCCGTCATGCACTGACTGCGGCCTCGGCAGCCTGGAACCAGGTCGGCGGCTTCATCCACGGCACCACGCTCGCCACCAACGCCCTGATCGAGCGCCGAGGCGCGAAGGTCGGCACGATCACGACCGAAGGCTTCCGCGACATCCTCGAAATTGCCTACGAGCGGCGCCACAGCCAGTATGCGATCAATCTCGAAAAGCCTGACCTGATCGTGCCCAGAACGCGGGCATTCACCGTGGGCGGGCGAATGAATGCGCGCGGCGAGGAACTCGTCCCGTTCCATGAAAGTGCGGCGGCGGCGCTGGCCAGGCGGCTTGAAGCCGATGGAATCGAGGCTGTCGCCATCTGCCTGCTTCATTCCTACGCGAACCCGGCCCATGAATTGCGGCTGCGCGAGATGCTCCGGATGGCGCTGCCCGACCTGGTGATTTCGGTCAGCCATGAGGTCAGCCCGGAAGCGCGCGAGTTCGACCGATTGTGCACCACGGTCGCCAATGCCTACATCCAGCCGCTCATGTCGCGCTATCTCGCGGACTTCGAGGCGCGGTTCCGGGCCGCAGGACTGGCCTGTCCCATCCTGATGATGACCGCCAGCGGCGGCATGACCACTCTTGGGACCGCCGCGCGCCTTCCGGTACGACTGGTCGAATCAGGCCCTGCCGGCGGTGCGATCCTGGCTGCGCGGCTTGCCCGCGAGACCGCCATGGGCAAGGTGCTCTCCTTCGACATGGGCGGCACGACGGCCAAGCTCTGCCTGATCGACGGCTTCCGGCCCCAGACCGCACGGAAATTCGAGATCGCCCGCGCCGAACGGTTCATCAGGGGTTCGGGCATGCCGGTACGCATTCCGGTCATCGAGATGATCGAGATCGGCGCCGGCGGCGGCTCGATCGCCGACGTTGACCGGCTCGGCAGGATTCGCGTCGGACCGCAAAGCGCGGGGGCGGACCCCGGGCCGGCCGCCTTCGGGAACGGCGGCAGGCAGCCCACGGTCACGGATGCCGACATCGTGCAGGGGCTCATTGCGCCCGACGGTTTCGCCGAGTCCCGCATCAGCATGAATCCGGATGCCGCCACGGCGGTGCTGAAGAACGAGATCGGTGACGCAATTGGCCTCGATCCCGACCGTGCGGCGCTTGCGGTCACCGAGATCGTGGACGAGAACATGGCAAGCGCCGGACGGATGCACGCAGTGGAATCGGGCAGGAACCTTGACGACCACGCCATGATCGCCATCGGCGGCAACGGTCCGCTTCACGCCACCCGCCTCGCACGGCGAACCCGTGTGCGCACCGTTGTCGTTCCAAGGAACCCTGGTGTCGGCTCCGCCGTGGGATTCCTTCACGCACCGGTATCCTTCGAAATCGTGCGATCCCGATACACGACGCTCGAGTCTCTCGACGTCGACGCAATCAACGGCTTCTTCCGTGACATGGCGAATGAAGCGCGCGCCGTTGTCAGGGCCGGCGCCCCGGACGGGCCGTTGACCGAGCGCCGGGTGGCATTCATGCGATATCATGGCCAAGGCCACGAGATCGAGGTCGCCGTCCCGCCCCGCGACCTGGAACCGCCTGACGTGGACGGCCTGCGCCGCGCCTTCGAGGCAGAGTACCGCCGACAGTTCGGCCGCACCGTTCCGGACATGGCGATCGAGATCCTGAACTGGGCGCTTTACCTCGCTTCGCAGGTTCCGGACATCGACCCGGCGCATGCCGAACCGGCGCCGACGGCCGCGCGTCCGGCCGGCGCCCGCAAGATACTCTGCGACGTCACCGGGAAATGGCGCGAAGCGGCGGTCTACAACCGCGCGGACTTGCCGAACGGCGCCCGCCTGTCGGGGCCTGCACTGATCACGGAGCCGCAGACAACGACCCTTGTGAGCGCGGATTTCGACGCAAGGGTGGACGGAGCCGGAAACATCTGGATGACCCGGCAGGCAGGAGCATTGCCATGACGATGGACAGCACGCGCCTTCAGGTTCTCTGGGACAGGCTGCTCGCCGTCGTCGAGGAGCAGGGCCAGGCTCTCATGCGTGCCGCCTTCAGCCCGATCGTGCGCGAATGCGGCGACATTTCGGCCGGGATCTTCGATGCCGAAGGCCGGATGCTCGCCCAGGCCGTGACCGGCACGCCCGGGCATGTCAACACGATGGCAATGGCCGTGAAGTCTCTCCGCGACCGCTTTCCGGCCCAGGACATGCGCTCCGGGGACATCTACATGACCAACGATCCATGGATCGCGTCCGGCCACCTGAACGACTTTCTCCTGATGATGCCGATCATGCATGAAGGCCGGCTCGTGGGCTTCACCTCCTGCACGTCGCACCTCGTGGACCTCGGCGGGCAGGGCATGGGCCCCGAGGGTTCCGACATCCACGACGAAGGTCTCTTGATTCCGCCCTGCAAGCTGGTGGCAGCCGGCGAGATGAACGACCTCCTGCTCGACATCGTGAAGGCGAACTCGCGCGAACCGATCGCCAACGAGGGCGACATCTATGCGCTGACAGCCTGCTGCGAGGCCGGTGCCGCACGCGTGTGCCGGACAATGGAAGAATTTGGCCTCGCCGACCTCCGGGATCTCTCGCGCCATATCGTCGAGACCTCGCGCCGGGGAACGCGCGACATCATCGCGAAGCTGCCGAAGGGCACCTGGAAGAGCGGCATGACCGTGGACGGCTATGACAGCCCGCTGACGCTGCGGGCCGCCCTCACGATTGCAGAGGACCATGTGCTGGTCGACTTTGCCGGCA